>SFOH01000098.1 GCA_004552485.1 Bacteroidales bacterium
AGCTTCTGAAGGATGACCTCCACCCACTTCCGCTGGGTCATGTTGCGGTTCTTCCGCTTCTTCTGAAGGGGCAGGAGGCAGGTGCTGTTGAACAGCTGCCAGAGGTTGTGCGCGATCTGCATCAGGAGGTAGATGTTGCGGCTCACGCGGGCTTTGTTGCAGAAGTTGTGCTCGAGGCCGTAGCCGCCGTTCTTCTCCACGTGGAAGCTGGACTCAATGTCCCAGCGCCTTCGCCCCCACTTGCAGACGTCGTCCGCGTCCTTCAGGCAGGCGACCTCCAGGCTTGTGGCGAACTGCCCCTCGTAGGGCGCGCCGTTCGCGTCGTTCTCCGACACCCTGACGACGTTGAACACGTGCCAGTCGTCCGCGCCCTTCGCGATCTCCACGCCCCTCGCCCACGCGAGCCGACCGCACTCGACCCGCCTCCCCTTCGCGTCATGCCGGACAAGCGTCCCTGAGTTCGACGGGTTCTGCTCCATCAGGTCTCGCGCCTCGGCGAAGGCTGTCGGCGTGCGCCCCTCCTTGAAGGTGAAGATGTACTCCCAGCCGTAGCTCTCGCACAGCTCCATGATCGGCTTGCAGGCGTAGAGCCCGTCCCCGAGTATGCAGATGCCGAGATGCGGGAACGCATCCTTCAGCAATGGCGCGAGGCGCAGGAACCCGCGGTACTCGCTGTCCTGCTTCTCGTTATCGTCCTTGTCGTGCCAGGGCTTAATCGGCACAGACATGACCGAGTAGGCCGAGCCCCAGGGCGTCACCAGCTTCGCCTCGAGGACGTAGCGATTGGCCCGGTTCCCGAGCCACTTGCAGCAGCGGATGCGCTCCTGCTTCGTCCCGTCGACCGCGATGACGAAAAGCCCGCGGAACCGCGCGTTCTCGAAGAGCTTCAGCCGGATCATGTGCGAGACGATGTCCACGAGCGCCTTCTCGATGATCGCCGTGCACCCCCGCGAGAGGAAGTTGCAGCAGCTGAGCGTGCAGGGCGCGGTCTTCCGCTCCCCCTCCGGCCAGACGCTCTGGTCGGCCAGCTTCAGGATCGCGTCGGCATACTTCGGGTCGTTGCGGTTCGCGTCCATCGCGTTGCGCGACCCGAGCCGCACCAGGTGCCCGACGATGAAGGTCCAGAGGAACGTCCGCCCCTCGTAGAGGCACCTCTCCATGTCCCGCGCCTTGCGAATGCCGTCGAAAAGCGGGTTGAGGATCTTGCAGAAGCGGGCGAGGAAGGCGGTCAGCCCTTCGAGCGCCGCGTCGCCGTCGGGCATTTCCGCCGGGGGCCGCCCGACGCGCTTCCTTTCGCGCCCCTTCCCGGCTTCGCGACGGTCCTGCGCCCCGTCCTCGCCGTGATCGCCTCCACGAGCTCGGCGCGGGCAATCTCGCTCATCTCCTTCAGCAGGCGCTTCGCCTCCGCCCAGTTCGCCGACCACGCCGCCACGTCCTCCGCGAAGTCCGCTGGGACGTAGATGTTGCGGAACCTCCCCGTCGCGCGGTCCGACAGCTGGTGCCGAGGCGTATTCCCGCGGTCCGAGCGGTACAGCGACCCCTCGATGACCCTTCCCTCCGTGAGCAGCCTCTTCAGCCTGCTCGAAACCTCCCTGTAGGGAGCCGACATTCTTTTTTTTATCATAGGTCTCATATTATAGAGACCTTTCTGGCAAAAGTCAAGGGGAAATCTGTAAAAAAGTCAAAATATGCGAGACAGGCCGGGATGGCGAGACGCCATCCCGGCCCTGTAGACAAAGGTCGCCTCCTACGGCCTACCTGTGCGAAGAATTAGGGATTTGTAATCCGTGCGAGCAGGGCACGAATTACAAATGACCCCCGCAGCCCGGCTCCGCCGCGCCGCGCGGGCCATTTGCAATCGATTTTGCGGGTGTGCCACAGTCGTGTGTGCCATTTCCAGGCAATGCGCGGCCACCCGACGGGTTGCCGACGGGACCTTCCCGGGCGTGTATTGCGGGCAGCCCGACCGCCCGTTGCGATTCAAAGCGTCAGGAACTCGCGCGAGACGTACCTGCGGGGCAGTTCGTCGAGCGCGAGGGCAATCCCCCTGGCGATCAGCTTCTGAAGGATGACCTCCACCCACTTCCGCTGGGTCATGTTGCGGTTCTTCCGCTTCTTCTGAAGGGGCAGGAGGCAGGTGCTGTTGAACAGCTGC
>SFOH01000099.1 GCA_004552485.1 Bacteroidales bacterium
GGGCGGTTGGCGATGTCGGTGTACTGCTCGTCGGGGCAATAGGGACGATGGTGGCGCCAGTGCCAGTCCTGGAACTGGACGACGTTGATGTGGCGGCGGTTCAGGAAGGCCACGTCGCCGGCTATGTACTGCTCCTTGCCGGGCTCGAACCAGGCGGTGTATCCGTTGCGGGGGAAGCGCGTCCAGGTGGAGCTGACGTCCACACCGATGGTGGCTATGATGTTCTCGGCGCCGTCGCTCTCGCGGGTATAGACATCGACGAGGTATCCCGTGAAGTCTGTTGTGGGCGGTTTCCATTCCCACCACTCCTGGCTGAGGGGATGCTCGGCGAGCACGGTGGCGTGGTGGCGATAGCGGACAATGGCGTTGGGATAGTCGGCAAAGCGGGCAAACTGAATCCACACGCTCTCGCCGGGCTTGTAGACGGCACGGTCCGTCCACAAATCGGCTGTGTGAATCCACACATTCGAGCGCACGTTGGATGCCGGGCGACGTATTGCATCGCCGCCGGTGGGAGTCCATGTGCCGGCAGCGTCAACATTCAAATCGCCCAAGGGGCTGATGCGTGTGCTGTTGACGTTGGCCCAGCTGCCGGAGCCTTTGGTGAGGAAGAAGTATCCGTTGCCGGTGATATTGGCGGTGACAGTGTGAAGGCCCTGGCCCACGCTGTGCAAACCGGTGAGGGCGGCGGGGTCCCAGCCGTTGTTATCATTGAGATGGCCCACAGCGCTAAGCTCGCCGCGGTGGAAGGTGGCGGTCATGGCATTCATATCGACGGTAATTGTCCAGAGGCCGCCGTCGGTGGTGAAAGAGTCGTGTCGAGCCTCGTCAAAAGGCGCCAGCGACACGGTGGCGCCGTCCTCCAGCGCCTGATATTTGCCGGAGCCGGGTCCGCAGCGGTGCTCATACCATATGTCTCCCGTTGCGTTGCAGTGACGGGCAAAGCCCATGTAGGATGTCGTTCCGGCCTCGAAAGGCACGGTGAGACGGTAGAGCTCCGGGCCCACGGGAGTCATGCGCAGCCCCTCGCCCTGATTGAAGGCGCTGAGCCGACTGTGGCCTATGAAATAGAGAGGATGGGAGAAGACGACTGTCTTGCGCGTGACGTTAACGTGAACATCATAGAAGGCGCCTGCCGTCACCTTGAACTTGTTGTCGTTGGCACCGCCGGCATAACCGGTCAAACCGTAGGCGCGCCCCAGGGTTATGCCGTCCTGATAGCCCTCGGAGCATACCAGCCCGTGGTTCCAGTCGGCAGTGGTGGTGTTGAACTTAACCTCGCCTGGTTGAATCCATCCGCTCCACACATATTCCTCTTCCTCAGTGTTCATGCGCGTCATGGCGGGGGAGCCGGGGAGATCCCAGCCCCAGGAGTCACCGGTGATGAACAGGTCCGCCCGTGCCGAACCGGCCACGAGCAACGTAGCCACAATTGCAATATACTTTATTATAGATCTCATACCTTGCCTTATTTTACTAATACTTTGGATGTTACAGAGCCGATAACGACCAGATACACACCGGGCTGCACGCCGGTCACGGCCGAACGGCTGATGCACGCTCCGCTGAGGTTGTAAACGGCCACGGGAGCATCGGCGGTTACGCTGATAACATTGTCGCGCACCGTGATGGCGAACGGGGCTGTCTCGGAGCCGGTGATATCGGGAGCCGCGGTGGCCTCAAGGAGCTCGCCGTGCACCATAGGCACGCTGGCGTACGTGACGCCGCCCCATTGCGACGAGGAAGCGAGTTTGGCCACGAGGCTATAATAACCCTCCTGCGTCACTTCAAAGCCGGCGCCGTCACGCACAAAGGGCACAATGGCATCGGTGCCGCCGCCCTGGAGATTCGTGTTGTTGACGGGGCCGAAGGCCGCGCCGTTCCAGTCGGCGGGATTGCCGCTCAGCACATATTTTCCGGGAGTGAGCAATATGCGCTCGGCACGGAAGTCGCCCTCGGCCGTGCGCTCCAGCTCCTGACAGTTATCCGACCCGGTTCCGATGTACAGACGCTCAGGAAGGTGGCGAAACGAGAGCTGCTGCGCCGACTCGTCATAAGCCATCATCATCAGACCGTTGCGTGCATGAAAGGCACCGCGCAGGTCGGGGTCGGCCAGACGTTTTACGGTGAGGACATCCGAGCCGTTATTCAGC
>SFOH01000014.1 GCA_004552485.1 Bacteroidales bacterium
CCAGGGATAGGACCCAGTTAGACAACCACTCTTAGACAAAGAGTCAACCATCCTAAGTTAAACCAACAAACCGAGTCAACCTTTTTCAGGAACGGACATAGAATAACAAAAAAGGTTAATTTCGGGGGAAAGTTTGAGGATAAGTCAGTAAGGTTTAGTAACTTTGTGGCCAAATAGCCGCGCGGCACGCCGCAGGCGCCTCGTGCGTGGCCTTTTGTGGCGCTCGCCCCCCTGCGGGGAACGGCGCCGAACGGGGCCCGCCGGCGGGGCGTTGCAACGTCGTCCGCCACGACTTAAAAATAATGACTGATACTTTTCCGGAATGGAAAATGACATATATACTCTAACGATTGACCAGGGCAACACCAGCGCCAAGCTGGCGCTGTGGACCGATGCGGAAGGCGCGTCCGAGGCCGCCGAGGGCGGCGCGGCACCGGTGTCCGCGGCAGGCCGTGTGTGCCGCCACCGTCTGTGCGTACGCGGGCTAAGCGGCGCGGACATTCGCCGCGTGTGCTCGGAATACACGGTGAAGGCCGCGATATGGTGCTCTGTCTCGGAGCGTCCGACCGAGGTGTTAGAGGCGCTGCACGAGTGTGTGCCCGCGGTCATCGAGCTGTCGGCGCAGACACCGCTGCCGCTGAAGGTGGACTATACGTCGCCGCGAACGCTGGGCGTGGACCGTCTGGCCGCCGCCGTCGGCGCCCACTCCATCTCTGGTGTCGCCGGCCGCGATATCCTGGTCAGCGACCTGGGCACGGCCATCACGTATGACCATGTCACGGCGTCGGGCCACTATGCCGGCGGCAACATCGCCCCGGGCATCTGGATGCGGCTGTGCGCCCTCAACCACTACACGGCGCGCCTGCCGCAGGTGGAGACGGACGGCGAGACTCCCCTCTGGGGCCACGACACGGAGAGTGCCCTGCGCGGCGGCGCCATCAACGGTGTGGTGGCCGAGCTGGAGTTCTACCGCAGTCACCTGGGCCCCGACGCGGTCACGGTGCTGACGGGCGGCGCCGCCAAGCTGGTGCAGGACCGCCTGAGTTTCCGCCCGCTCGTCGTCCCCGATCTGGTGTCGCTCGGCCTGGACGCAATTCTTCATCACAACGGCCTGTGAGCCACAATGTTAACAATCAATAAAGACTAATCGCAAGACAATGAAAATACTGAAACGAATACTCGCCGCCGTCGTGCTGCTCTCCGCCGCCGCCATCCCCGCGATGGCCCAGAACGGCACCATGAGCCCCTACTCGCGCTTCGGCTACGGCATCCTCTCCGACAACGCCACCTCTGCCCAGCGCGCCATGGGCGGCGTGGGCTATGCCATGCAGAGCGGCCGTCAGACCAACGTGATGAACCCAGCGTCGTACGCCGCCATCGACTCGCTCACCTTCCTGTTCGACATGGGCGTGGACTTCACCACCCTCAAGAGCAACGAGGGCGGCCGCAAGCAGACCGACTACGGCGGCGGCTTGGACTACATCACCATGCAGGTGCCCATCGGCAAACGCATGGGCGCCAGCGTGGGCCTGCTGCCATACGCCTCGGTGGGCTACTCCTTCGGCAACGAAATCAAGAACGGCGCCACGGAGCGCGACGGCTCGGGCTCGCTCAACCAGCTCTACCTGGGCTTCGCCGGCCGGCCCTTCAAGGGCTTCAGCCTCGGTTTCAACTTCGCATATCTCTTCGGAAACATCCTCAACCAGGACTATGTCTCGACGGAGGGCGGCTCGACGACGCTGTTCGAGCGCCGCATGGACGTGCGCGACTGGCGTCTTGACCTGGGCGTGCAATACCGCCTGGACATCACGCGCAAGGACGCCCTCTCGGTCGGCCTCGTCTACTCGCCCAAGAAAGACCTCCACGGCGACGTCTACGGCATCTACTACGACACGTCGGTCGACCCCGTCGTGCCCGACACGGTGAACATCGGCAACACGGGCATGAAGGGCCGCTACTCCACGCCCGAGACCTGGGGCGCCGGCATCTCCTGGCAGCATTCCTATAAGTTCATGGCCGAAGTCGACTTCACCTACCAGCCCTGGTCTAAGGCCAAATACGCCCAGGTGGAGAGCTTCGAGAGCGGCAAACTCGACGACCGCTACCGCATCGCCGCCGGCATACAGTATACCCCCGCCTACCGCGGCGGCTACTTCAAGCGCATCAACTATCGCCTCGGCGCTTACTACAACCGCGACTACATCATGGTGCGCAACAACAACGTGCGCGACTACGGCGTGACCCTCGGCTTCGGCTTCCCCGTGCCCGCTTTCAAGACCATCGTCAACCTTGGCCTCGAATACCGTCACCGCCAGGCATACCCCACCGCCCTGCTCAAGGAGAACTACTTCAACATCACCCTGGGCATCAACTTCAACGAGATGTGGTTCCGCAAGAACAAGCTCTATTAAACCCCTGACAACTTGTCACTTTAGCCTCTGACCTCCCCGATGCGCCGCCTGCTTTTCCTGCCACTGCTCATGCTGCTCGCCGCAATCATTGTGTCGTGCGAAGAGGAGAAGCACACCTACGTCGGCAACGTCAAAAACCCGGAGAAGACGCCAACGATGGTGACGGAGAACGTGGCCACGTTCATCAGCGACTCGGGCTACACGCGCTATCACATCGAGGCGCCCGTCTGGAATATGTACGAGGACGCCAAGGAGCCGCACTGGACCTTCCCGCGCGGCCTGGCCCTGGAGCAGTACGACCTGCAGCTGCGCCCCGCCGCCACCATGGCCTGCGACAGCGCCATCTTCTGGTCGCAGAAGCGCTTGTGGCGCCTCGACGGCAACGTGGTCATGGTCAACGTTCAGAAAGACACGTTCGTGACCCAGCAGCTGTTCTGGGACCAGACCGCCAACAAGCTCTACTCCGACTCGTTCATGCACATCGTCAAGAACCGCCACGTCATCGAGGGCTACGGATTCGTCTCCAACCAGGAGATGACGCGATACACCGTCCATCGCCCCAACGCCATCATCCCCATCGACGGCGAGAACGCCCCCGGCTCGCGCAAACCCGCCTCGGCCGACTCGTCCGTGGCGCCCGTCAACCCCGCGGCTCGCCCGAGCGCTCCGGAACGCGCCTCGCGACGCGGCAATTCGTCGTTCATACGCCCCGTCTCCGCTGACTCCGCCTCTCACTAAAACTCCCTGATATGGAAAGCCTTACACCCTGGATTATCATCACCGTCGTCTCCCTGATTTGCTCCGCCCTGTTCTCCGGAACAGAGATAGCATACATCACGGCTGACCGCGTGCGCACACAGATCGACGTGAAGCACGGCGGCGTGCTCGGCACAATCATCCGCCGCTTCTACTCCAACTCCGAGTTCTTCATCTCCTCGATTCTGGTGGGCAACAACATCATGCTGGTCATCTACGGTATGGGCTTCGCCAAGCTGCTGGAGCCGACCATCGCCGGGTGGGTCGACAACAACCAGGCCATGGTCCTGCTGCTGCAGACCATCATCTCCACGGGCATCATCCTGCTCACGGGCGAGTTCCTGCCGAAAACCATCTTCCGCATCAACCCCAACAGCTCGCTCAAACTCTTCGCGCTGCCCATCTACTTCTTCTACCTCATCTTCTACCCCATCTCGTGGCTGACCACCGCCCTGTCGCGTCTGCTCATGCGCCTCGTCGGCATCAAGGGCGAGAAGCCGCGCCTCAAGGCCCTCTCCGTCGACGACCTCTCCGACTATCTCGAGGAGACAATCGACTCGGCCCAAGAGAAGAAAGAGACGGTGGAGCACGAGGTGAAAATTTTCCATAACGCCCTGGATTTCAGCACCACACATCTGCGTGACTGCATGCTGCCGCGCAACGAGATTGTGGCCGTGAACGTGGACAACACCACCCGCGACGACCTCGTCCGCCTCTTCACCACCTCCGGCCGCTCCAAAATCATCGTCTACCGCGACGACATCGACAACATCCTCGGCTACATCCACGTCTCAGAGCTGTTCACGCCCGAGGCCGACTGGCACTCGCACATCAACCCCGTGCTCTACGCCCCGGAGACGCTCCTCGCCAACGTGATGATGCGCCGCCTCCTCGGCGAGAAACGCTCCATCGCCATCGTCGTCGACGAATTCGGCGGCACGGCCGGTCTGGTCACACTCGAAGACCTCGTCGAGGAAATCTTCGGCGACATCCGCGACGAGCACGACAAACCGGCCCTGCTCTCGCGACAGCTCGCCGACGACGTCTGGGAATTCGCCGGCCGCTGCGAAATCGAGGACATCAACGACACGTTCCACCTCGACCTGCCCGAAGACGATGACTATCAAACCATTGCGGGATACGTTCTCCACGCCACGGGCACCATCCCCGAGGCCGGCGCATCGGTTGTTCTCGGCAACTACCGCTTCGACATCGTGAAGAAATCGGCCTCGCGCCTCGAGACGCTCCGCGTGACGCGCATCGCCCCGACTGAGACGGATGCCGACGTCCAGCCCGAGTAACCGCGGCTCAGAACACCATGAACGCGCAGCGGGGCGGCATCCCTAAGGTTGGGAAGCCGCCCCGCTGTGCGGGTTTGAGGGCCCGACTTGCCCGACGTTCAGGGCATGTCGCTATGTGTGTGTTTTTCTCAGAGTCGGGGATACATTCATTTCATAATGCCACTCGGGAATTTCTTATTCCTCCCTGCTCTATTATGCTAACACCCGAGGGCGTCATTTTGTTTATTCGCGGTTCGAGATATATTGCTGATAGTATTGCATGATGAGCGCGGTGACGGGCAGGGCGATAATCATGCCGATGATGCCCAAGAGGATGCCCCACACCGAGAGCGAGAGGAGGATGATGGCGGGATTGAGGCCCAGCTCCTTCTTCATGATGTGCGGGGTGATGAGGTAGTCGCAGACGCTCTGCGAGACAACGTAGACGAGTCCGCACTTGCCCAGGCCCACCAGGAAGGGGTCGCCGCCGCCGAGGGCCGACACGGCGCAGAGCAGCGCCACGGGGATGATGGTGACATACTGGAAATAGGGAATCATATAGAGCACGCCCACCAGCACGGCCATGGGGAACCACAGCGGCAGCCCGGCAAGGTAAAAGCCTATGGTATAGAGCACTATGGCGCAGAGGGCGACGATGCCCTGGCCGCGGAAATAGTGGTTCATGCCGTCGGCGACGTTCGTGGCGATTTCCATGAACTTGCGGCGGTATTTGCCGGGGACGATGAGCTTGAGGCCGTTGGTGAAGATGGGATAGTCGATGAGAATGAACAGCAGGTAGATGATCATCAGCAGCCAGGAGATGGCGTGGAGGAGCACCTCGCCGCCCTGCTGGAGCAGAGTGGTGCCGTGCGAGAGCATGTCCTCGACGTGCATATTCGCCAGGGTGTGGCCGATGTTCTGGGCGTCGAAATAGCGGTTGGCCATGATGATGAGCTCCTCGACGCGCGGCGAAACCTGTATCTTTCCGTCGGCGATGTCGTGGAGAATCTGCCCCAAGTGTTCGAGTTCACCCGCAATGGAAGGTATTGTTAGCCATGTGATTGCACCGACTATGACCACCACCTCCAGGACGGTGAAGATGGCCGTGAACACGCGGTTTTTGACGTGGAAAATCTTTGCGTTCAGCCTCACTAAGGGTTGGAGTAGATACGCCAACAGCAGTGCCACGAAGAACGGCAGCAGGGCGTCGCGCAGATAATAGATGAGGAAAAATACGCCAAGGGTGATGGCTACGCCTATGATGAGGCGCATGATGCGGTCGGTGGTCCAGTATGTGCGGGGTTGTGATGACTGTGGCATAAGTGACGGGCACGCCTTTGTGCGCGCACATATATAACAGCCCAACGGCCCGCGTGGTTGACCGGCGCCGTCAAAAAAAGCGGAGGGTCAGAGCACTTTCGGCGACACTTCGGGCGTGAGGCGCGAGAGGATGCGGCGCCGTGCGGGCACGAGGTTGTTGGCACGCGAGCCCAAGTTCTTGGCAAAAGCAAGGGGCCGTCCGCCGTAGGTGACGAGCACGATGCCGCGCGGCGCACCGGGCAGGGCGACGGCCTCGCCGCGCAGGATGGCCAGCGCCGTGGGATAGTCGGCCTCGACGGTGGGGAATACACTGACATTCAAATCGTTGGCGTGCGCAAGAGCAAAGGCGGGAATGACGTCGCGGCCTTTCACCGTGGCCACCTCCGTGCCCATCGCAATGACGTGCATCTCGCGGGCCACGGCCGCAAAGAACGGCGCGGCATAAGCGGGTACGGCTCTGACGCTGTTCTCCTCGCCGCCCGACACAAAAGCATAATCGCCTTTCAGCCACTCCTTTGGAGCACTCACCGCGCTCCGCGACGCAGTCGCGGAGTCCCGCTTCTTCTTGCCTCCGCGCGAGGGCGCATCAGCGACAGCGGCATCGCCGGGCCTGCGCAGCACGGCGATGAACAGGCCCTCGCCGCGCACCCTCCCGGGGATGAAGCGTGCGCAGGACGCCGTGCCTTTCACGGCGCCGCAGACACCCGGTAAGTCGCTGAGCCCCAAGTCGATGCTCTCGGCACCGAACTCGTTGATAAGCCAGGCCACATTGTCCTCGTCCTCGGTGGTGTTGAAGGTGCAGGTCGAATAGACCAGGAAGCCGCCGGGACGGAGCGCCTGCCATACTCCGCGCAGGATATTGCGCTGTGTCTCAGCGCATTGTTCAATCAGCCGCGGGCTCCATTGCGACACGGCCACCTCCTCTTTTCGCATCATGCCCTCGCCGGAGCACGGCGCGTCGACGGCCACCACATCAAAGGCGCCGGGCAGGCGCGAGAAGGCGGCGGCATCGCCCGAGGTGACGCACACATTCGACGCTCCCCACCGCTCCAGGTTCTCGACTAAGGCGCCGGCGCGGCGGCGGTCAAACTCGTTGCTGACCAACACGGAACCGGCAGGAAGCACGGACAGGGCGGCGATGGACTTTCCGCCGGGAGCGGCGCAGGCGTCGAGCCAGCGCACGGGGCGGCCGTCCGAAGTCAGCTTTTTCGCCACAAGGCTCATGACCATCGACGACGCATCCTGCACGTAGTAGAGCCCCTGGTGCAGCGCGGGGTCGAGCGTAAACGCCGGCCGGTCAGCGAGATAGAAGCCCTCGTCGCACCAGGGCACGCGGTCGGCGTCCACGGAAACGGCGGCTCCCTTCGCGCCGTTGACGCGCACGGACACCTCCGGCTCGGTCTGCAGCGCTTCGGGCAGGCCGGCCAGCGCGGGGTAGGCGCTGACCATCTCAACGAAGGCGGCGGGGAGGCGGCGCTCAGGCTTTTCCGGTGATGATGGTGCGGATGTCATGGAGTTTGTTGAGTGCCTCCATCGGCGTTAAGTTGTTGATATCCAGATTCATAATCTCGTCGCGCACCTGCGTGAGCACGGGGTCGTCGAGCTGGAAAAAGCTCATCTGCATGCCCTCCGGCGCGGCGGCGGCAGCGGCGACAGCCTCGGCCGAGGCAGCGGCCGAACGCGCGCCGTCGTTCTGCTTCTCGAGGCGTTCCAGCACGTTGTCGGCACGCTTGACGATGGACAAAGGCACGCCGGCGAGGCGCGCGACATGGATGCCGAACGAGTGCTCCGAGCCGCCGCGCTCGAGCTTGCGGATGAACACCACCTTGCCGTCTATCTCCTTGACAGCCACGTGGTAATTGGCGATGCGCTCGTAGGTTTTCTCCATCTCGTTCAGCTCGTGGTAGTGGGTGGCGAAGAGCGTTTTGGGGTGACCGGGGGCGTTCTGATGGATGTGCTCGACGATGGCCCAGGCGATTGAGATGCCGTCGTAGGTCGACGTGCCGCGGCCCAGCTCGTCGAAGAGGATGAGGCTGCGCTCGCTCATGTTGTTGAGGATGGCGGCGGCCTCGGTCATCTCCATCATGAACGTGGACTCGCCGAGGGAGATGTTGTCGGAGGCGCCGACGCGGGTGAAAATCTTGTCAACCAGGCCGATATGCGCGCTGTCGGCGGCCACGTAGCAGCCCATCTGCGCCATGATGACGTTCAGCGCCGTCTGACGCAGCAGGGCCGACTTACCGGACATGTTGGGACCGGTAATCATCAGAATCTGTGGCCCGTCGTTGCTGATTGTCAGCGAGTTGGCGATGTAGGGCTCGCCCTCGGGGAGGCGTTTCTCGATGACGGGATGGCGCGCGTTCTCGAGGCTTATCTCCAGCGAATCGTCGACGACGGGGCGCACATAGTGGTTGTCGGCGGCCACCACCGTGAACGACAGCAGGCAGTCGAGCTCGGAGAGCACGCGGGCGTCGTCTTCGATGGCCGAGACGAAGCGCAGCACGAAGGCCACCAGGTCGTTGTAGAGGTTGGTTTCGAGGGTCTCGATGCGGCTCTCGGCCGTCACGATTTTGTCCTCGTATTCCTTGAGTTCGGGGGTGATGTAGCGCTCGGCGTTGGTGAGCGTCTGGCGGCGCACCCATTCGGCGGGCACCTTGTCTTTGTGGGTGTTGGTGACCTCGAAATAATAGCCGAAGACGTTGTTGAAACCTACCTTCAGCGAGGTGATGCCCGTTGCGGCGACCTCGCGGGCCTTCATCTCCTCGAGGTAGCTCTTGCCGGAGCGAGCCAGGTGGCGCAGGTCGTCGAGCTCCTGCGAGACACCCTCGCGGATTACGTCGCCGGTGCCGGGCTTCGAAGAGGGGTCGGGCATGAGCTGTGAGGCGATGCGCGAGGCGGCGTCGTCGCAGGCGTCCAGGCGCTTGCCCGTCTCGATAAGCACCTCGGTGTCAGAGCCGAGGCAGCGCGCGCGGATGGGGCCGATGGCCTCGAGGGCGGCGCGCATCTGCTGGAGCTCGCGCGGCGAGATGCGCAGGGCGGAGAGCTTGCCGGTGAGGCGTCCCAGGTCGCCGATGCGCTGGAGATGGTCGAGGACGACGTCGCGAATCTCGGGCTCGCGGAAGAAGTAGTCGACGACGTCGAGGCGCGCGTTGATGGCGCGGATGTCGCGCAGCGGCATCTTCACCCAGCTGTTCATGCGGCGCGCGCCCATGGGCGTCACCGTGCGGTCGAGGATGTCGAGGAGGCTGCGGCCGTCCTCGTTGAGGGGCTCCACGAGCTCGAGGTTGCGGATGGTGAAGCGGTCCATGCGCACGAACGAGTCCTCCTCGACGCGCGAGAGCGTGGTGATGTGCTTGGTCTGGGTGTGGGATGTGAGGTCGAGATAGTGCATGCAGGCGCCGGCGGCGATGACGGCCTCGTTCATGCGCGAGATGCCGAAGCCCTTGAGACTGCGTACGCCGAACTGGCGGTGGAGGCGTTCCTTGGCGGAGTCGAGGGTGAACACCCAGTCGTCGAGCTCGAAGGTGAGATAATTCCCTGAGAATGAGTCGGCGACATAGCGTTTCGACCCACGGAGGATGAGCAGTTCCTTGGGGGCGAAAGTGGCCAGTAGCTTGTCGACATAGTCGCGGTCGCCCTGTGCGCAGAGGAATTCGCCGGTGCTGATGTCGAGGAAGGCGACGCCGTAGGAGCGGGCCTTGGTGTCGTAGTGGAGGGCGCCGAGGAAGTTGTTCTCGCGGTGGTTGAGGACGTTGTCGACGGTGGCGACGCCGGGGGTGACGAGCTCGGTGATGCCGCGTTTCACGAGGCCCTTGGCCTTCTTGGGGTCCTCGAGCTGCTCGCAGATGGCCACGCGTTTGCCGGCGCGCACGAGCTTGGGCAGATAGGTCTCCAGGGCGTGGTGGGGGAAGCCGGCCAGCTCGACGTAGGCGGCGGCTCCGTTGGCGCGGCGCGTCAGCGTGATGCCCAGTATCTCGGAGGCGGTGATGGCATCGTCGGAGAAGGTCTCGTAGAAGTCACCGACGCGGAAGAGGAGCACGGCGTCGGGGTGCTTCTTCTTCATCTCCACATACTGCTTCATCAGCGGGGTTTCCACTATCTTCTTGGCCATAATCCGGTTGTTAAGTATTCTGTAAAAGTTACGAAGTTAATAGGTCGGCCCCTTCCACAACCAGCCCCCGCGGCGCGGGGCGCCCGGGGGCTGTTAGGGGGGGGCAGGCGTTGTCAGCGGGGAGGGGCGTTATTCGGCCTCCTCGTCGAGCTCGCGCATGTTGTGGAAGACGTTCTGAACGTCCTCGTCCTCCTCGATGCGCTCCAGGAGTTTCTCCACTTTCTCGCGCTGCTCGGGGGTGACGTCCTTGAGGTCGTTGGGGATGCGCTCGAACTCGGTGGAGACAATCTCGTAGCCGTTGTCCTCGAGGTGTTTCTGCACGTTGGCGTTCTCGAGCTCGTCGACGTCGATGTCGGCGGGGGCGTTGATTTTGAAGACGGCCTTGTGGTCGAAGAGGAAGGTCAGCGAGCCCTGGGTGCCGAGGCTGCCGCCGTGTTTGGTGAAGTAGGAGCGCACGTTGGCGACGGTGCGGGTGTTGTTGTCAGTGGCGGCCTCGACGAAGATGGCGATGCCATGGGGACCGTATCCCTCGTAAGAAATCTCCTTATAGTCGCCGGCGTCCTTGTCCGTGGCTTTTTTGATAGCGCGCTCAACGGTGTCCTTGGGCATGTTGGCGGCCTTGGCGTTCTGCATGAGAGCGCGGAGGCGCGGGTTGGTGTCGGGGTCGGGGCCGCCGGCCTTGGCGGCGATGGTGATTTCCTTACCGATGCGCGTGAAAGTGCGGCTCATGTTGCCCCAGCGTTTTAATGAATTATTTTCGATTTAGGGATCCGCATCCGCAGGATGCGGACACGGTCAGCGGCGACGCCGGATGACCGTGCCGGAAGCCAGCGGCTTCCGGTGGCGGCGAGGCTCAGCGAAGCTCGGCGCCGACGCGTTTCTTGAGGTTGGCGGTGATCTTGTTCATCACGGCGTCGATGGCCTTGTCGTTAAGGGTCTTCTCGTTGTCCTGAAGGGTCATGGTGATGGCGTAGGACTTCTTGCCGGCGGGGAGGTTCTTGCCCTCGTAGACGTCGAAGAGCTCGACGGTGCGCAGCAACTTGCGCTCGCTCTCGCGCACGGCGGCCTCGATTTCGGCCATGGTGACGGCGTTGTCGACCAGCAGGGCCAGGTCGCGCTTCACGGGCTGGGTCTTGGGCAGCTCGGCATAGGAGACTTTGCGCTTGAGGGCGAGGGAGCAGAGGGCGTCGAAGTCGAGTTCGGCGAAGAAGACGGCCTGCTTGATGTCGCAGCGGTGTGCCACGGCTTTGTCCACGACACCCATCACGCCGAGGCGTTTGCCGTTGCGGGTGGTGATGACCAGGGCATCGGAGAGGAGCTCGGTGGTGGCGGGGGTGAGCATGATTTCGCGCTCGCCGATGCCGGCGCGGGCGAAGATATTTGCCACGTGAGCCTTCAGGTGGAAGAAGGTGGCGGACTCGGCGGGACCGGCCCAGTTGGCGCGGCGCACGTCGCCGGTGAGCCACAGGGCGAAGCGGGCGCCCTCCGAGTAGGGTTTCAGCGGCTTCTCGGCAGTGCTCTCGGCTTCGGGGTTGAAGAAGTAGACGTTGCCGAACTCGTAGAACTGCAGGTCTTTGCTCTTGCGGTTGATATTGTGGGCGAGGTTCTCCAGGCCGCCGAAGAGCAGGGTCTGGCGCATGACGTTAAGGTCCTGGCTCAGAGGGTTGAGCAGCTTGACGCAGCGGTCGGCGGGATACTCTGTGAGGGGCTGATAGTAGGCCTCGGCGGTCAGCGAGTTGTTGAGGATTTCGTTGAAGCCGCAGCCGGTGAGCTGCTCGCTGAGGAGGCGGCGCAGGTCGTCGGCGGCGTCGGTGGGCGTCTTGAACGAGAGCGAAGCGTGCAGGGCCTCGGGCATCTCGACGTTGTTGTAGCCGTAGATGCGCAGGATGTCCTCGACCACGTCGCAGGGACGGGTGACGTCCACGCGGTAGGTGGGGATGAGCAGCGTGCGCACGTCGTCGGTGCGTTCGACAGTCTCCATCTCCAGGTGGCGCAGGATGTCGTCGACGGTGTCGTCGGGGATGTGCTTGCCGATGAGGGCGTCCATGTATTCGGTGGAGAGCTCCACGCGGGGACGCTCAACGACGTTGGGGTAGAAGTCGGTGACGTCGCCGACAATCTCGCCGCCGCAGAGCTCCTTGACCATGAGTGCGGCCAGCTGCAGGGCATACATGCAGCCGTTGGGGTCGACGCCGCGCTCGAAGCGGAACGAGGCGTCGGTGTTGAGGCCGTGGCGGCGTGCTGTCTTGCGCACGCGGGTGGGGTGGAAGCAGGCGCTCTCGAGGAAGACGGAGGTGCAGCTCTCGGTGACGCCCGAGTTCAGACCGCCGAAGACGCCGGCGATGCACATGGGGCGCTCGGCGTCGCAAATCATGAGGTCGGCGGCGTCGAGCTTGCGCTCAACCTCGTCGAGGGTGATGAAGGGCGTGCCCTGAGGCGTGGTGCGCACCACCACCTTGTCGCCGCCGATGTGGGCGCGGTCGAAGCAGTGGAGGGGCTGTCCCATGCCGTGGAGGATGTAGTTGGTGATGTCCACAACGTTGTTGATGGGACGCTGGCCGATGGCAGCCAGGTGGTTGCGCAGCCACTCGGGGCTCTCGCCGACCTTGATGTTGTCGATGGTGACGCCGCAGTAGCGGATGCAGCCCTCGGCATCGTCGACCTGCACGGCTACGCCGGCGCGCGACGGGGCGTCGACCTTGAAGGCGGAGACGTCGGGGCGCGTCAGCACGGGTGTCTTGCCGTGTGCGGCCATCCAGGCGGCCAGGTCGCGGGCCACGCCGTAGTGGCTGGCGGCGTCGATGCGGTTGGGGGTGAGGTCGACCTCGGCGACATAGTCGTCCTGGAGGTTGTAGTATTCGGCGGCGGGAGTGCCGGGAGCTATCTCCTTGTCGATGACGATGATGCCGTCGTGGGAGGTGCCTACGCCGATTTCGTCTTCGGCACAAATCATGCCCATCGACTCTACGCCGCGGATTTTGCCTTTCTTGATTTTGAATTCCTTGTCGCCGTCATAGAGGACGGTGCCGATGGTGGCGACGACGACTGTCTGACCGGCGGCCACGTTGGGGGCGCCGCAGACAATCTGCTCCACTTTTCCGCCGCCGAGGTCCACGGTGGTGACGTGGAGGTGGTCAGAGTCGGGATGAGGGACGCAGGTGAGCACTTTGCCGATGACCAGGCCGCGGAGGCCGCCGCGGATGCTCTCCACCACCTCCAGGCTGTCGCACTCGAGGCCCGTGGAGGTCAGGGCGGCGCACAGTTCCTCGGGAGAGAGGTCGGTGTTGATGTAATCTTTAAGCCAGCTGTATGAGATATTCATTGGTTGTATTGTTGTTTGTTATCACATTGATAATGAGCGCATAACGCACCCGCACGCGCACTGCGCGTACATATTGTTCCACAAAGGTACAAAAAATCCCCCATACGGCAAAAAAAATGCCTTCCTGCGCGCCGTTTTTCGCGCTCGGCGCGTCAGAGCTGCGTGCCGAACACGCCAAGGAAGAAGGTGGCGATCCAGACGTAGATGAGCAGGCCCAGCAGGTCGTTGGAAATCTGGATGAACGGGCCGGTGGCCAGGGCCGGGTTGATGTGCAGCTTCTCGAGGGTCAGAGGCACGACGGTGCCAAGGATGCTCGCGAACATCACCACGATGAACAGCGAGACGGTGACGGACAGGGTCACGGCCATCTCGTCGGGCATCACGATTATGTTGTACAGGAATATGACGCCGGAGATGATGGTGGCGTTCAGCAGGCCTATAAGTATCTCACGACCAAGCTGTTTGCTGAACTCCTTGACGTCGAGGGTGCCGTTGGCGAGCGACTGAACGACGATGGCCGAGGCCTGCACGCCGACGTTACCGCCCGTGCCGCCGATGATGGGGATGAACAGCGCCAGCGCCGTCACGGCCTGGAGCTTGCTCTCGAAGCCGCCGAGAATCAGCGTGGCCACGATGCCGGAGACGACGCCGATGAGCAGCCAGGGGATGCGCGCCTTGACCTGCGCCAGCAGCGAGTCGTCGGCGTCGACGTCCGACGACAGACCGGATGCCAGCTGATAGTCGCGTTCCGACGATTCGCGCACCTGGTCCATCACGTCGTCGACGGTGATCTGTCCGAGGAGGCGCCCGATCGAGTCGATGACGGGCATGGCCACAAGGTCGTATTTCTCGAAGTCGAGGGCCACGTCGTCGATGGGCGTATTGGCTTTGACGGACACGGGGTCGGTCTCCATCACGCGTTTGATTTTGGAGACGGAGGGGTCCGTGATCATTGTCTTCAGGGGGAGGATGCCGCGCAGTTTGTGGTCGTCGTCGACAACGTAGACGTAGTAGATTTCGTCCAGCTCCTCGGCCTGGAGGCGCATCTGGCGGATGCACTCGGGCATCGACCAGTTTTCGTTGACGACGATCATCTCGGTGCCCATGAGGCCGCCGGCGGTGTCTTCGTCGTATTTCAGGAGCTCGACGATGTCGCCGGCCTGCTCCACGTCGTCGATGTGCGAGAGGATTTCCTCACGCTGCTCTTCGTCGAGCTGCTGGATGAGGTCGACGGCGTCGTCGGTGTCGAGGTGGTCGATCTGGCGGGCGATTTCGTCGGCGGGCATGGCCTCGAGCAGGCGCTGTCGCTCGTCCTCGTCCAGCTCCATGAGCACGTCGGCGGCGGTGTCCGGGTCGAGCAGGCGGAAGAGGTATTCGGCCTGGTCGATGTCGAGGTTCTGATAGAGCTCGGCGATGTCGGCGGGGTGGAGCGTGGCCAGCTCGGCACGGGCGTCCTCGGCGTCATTGTTGCGTATTATGTTGCGGATGTGCTCCAGGTCATCGTCAGTGTATTCCTTCATAACGCATTGTCTTGACGGCCGTTGCAGACGCTGGCGGCCAGGTTTGTTAATTTAATGAACTGCTCCACGGACAGCTGCTCGGGGCGCAGGGCCAGCAGGGACGAGGCGGGGAGCGCGGCGGCGCCGGTGACGCCTTTGATGGAGTTGCGGATGGTCTTGCGGCGCTGTCCGAAGGTGGTTTTCACCACGCGGCGGAAGAGGGCGGGGTCGCAGCCGAGGTCGGTGACGTCGTCGCGGCGCGTCATGCGTATCACGCCGCTCTTCACCTTTGGCGGCGGGTTGAAGACATGCTCGGAGACGGTGAACAGATAGTCGACGCGGTACCATGCCTGGAGCAGCACGCTCAGGATTCCGCGCGCCTTGGTGCCCGGAGGCGCGGCGAGGCGTTCGGCGACCTCGCGCTGGAGCATGCCCGAGCACACGGGGATAAGGTCCTTGTTGTCAAGGACTTTGAAGAAAATCTGCGATGAGATGTTGTAGGGATAATTGCCGATGACGGCGAACTGCCGGCCGTGGAACATCTTCCTTAGGTCCATCTGCAGGAAGTCGCCCTCGATGATGTGGCCGTCCAGGGCGGGGAAATGCTCGCGCAGATATGCCACGCTCTCGGTGTCGATTTCCGCCACGGTCACGTCATGGCCGGCCTCCAGCAGAAACTGCGTGAGGACGCCCATGCCGGGGCCCACCTCCAGCACGGGCATGCCGGCGCAGTCGCTGACGGTGGCGGCGATGCGCTGCGCCACTGACAGGTCAGTGAGAAAATGCTGGCCAAGGGCCTTCTTGGGGCGTACTGCTGTCATAATGCCGTGGTGTTTAGCTGGTTGGGCCGTAGGGGCAATGTCTGTTTTCAGGCCCTCGAGGGGCCGTCGGGGTACCCCGAAGGAGAATCGAACTCCTATCAAAAGTTTAGGAAACTTCTATTCTATCCGTTGAACTATCGGGGCGTGATTTCGGCCGCGGCGCTCGCATCAGGAGGGCCGCAGCGCGGGGTGGCGGCGCGGGAGCCGGCCCGTTTGCAACTGCAAAAGTAAGCATTTTTTTGGACTTACCGCCCCGCCTTTGCAAAAAAAATGCCCGCCGTGCACTTTCTCTGAGAATTATTTGTTACTTTTGTGGATTATTACGCGTAAACGATAATGAAACACATACTCCCCACTCTGATTTTCGCCCTCTGCACGGCGCTCTGCGGCCACGCCCGCGACGCCAAGGCTTTCTTCGCCGACGAGGGCGCCTCGGCCGCTTTCTCCGAAATCGGAGCCACCGAGCGGCTCGACATGCTCGACTATTTCGCCGCCGGCCAGGAACATCCCGTCGCCAACATCTACTCGGGCCGCTCGCGCCTGCTGCGCGCCGACTCGGCGGCGGTGTCGGTCGAGGTGGCGCACGGCGTGGTGGTCGACATGTACGTCCTCCCCGCCGGCCGCGACACGGTGCTCATGGTCGTGGAGACCGTCGAACTGCCGCAAAAAGACTCCAACATAGCGTTTTACGGCGCAGACTGGCGTCCGCTGAAGAAATCGCCCCTGCCCAAACACGTCCTCTCCGACTGGCTCTCGCTGGCCGGCAGCAAGGAGCGCGACGAGGTGGAGCGGCGCCTGCCGTTCATCCTCGCCCAAGCCGTCTACAATCCTGACACTCAGGTACTAAGGCTCTCCAACACGATGGACGAATACTTCGTGGACGACGAGGACAAGGCCTTTGTGGCGCAGAATCTGCGTAAATCGCTGGCCTACACGTGGAAAAACGGCAAATTCGTCCTCGAGAAATGAGCGCCCCGACCCGGTCAGCCATCACTCTCGCCGAGCTTAGCCGGCGCGTGGCCAACGCCCTGGGCACTGCCCCGGACCTCTGCGGCGTGTGGGTGACGGCCGAGACGTCGGACCTGCGCGTCTCCGGCGGCCACTGCTACATGGAGCTGCTGCAGAAAGACGAGCAGGGACTTCCGCTGGCCCGCGCCCGCGCCAACGTGTGGGCAAGCACCTGGCGCACCATCTCCGCCAAATTCGCCAAGGCAACGGGCAGCGCGCCGGTCTCCGGCATCAAAATCATGGCGCTCGTCTCCGTCACCTACCATCCCAACTACGGTCTCGCGCTGAACATCACCGACATAGACCCGTCGTACACCATCGGCGAGGCCGCCCGGCGACGCAACGAAATCATCGCGCGTCTGACGGCCGAAGGACTCGTCGGAGTGAACCGCAGAGTCAAATTGCACATCCCCACCTCGCGCGTCGCCGTCGTCTCCGCAAAAGGCGCCGCCGGCTACGGCGATTTCATCAACCAGCTGTTCAACAACACGTTACAACTCGCTTTCTCGGTCACTCTCTTCGAGGCAACCATGCAGGGCGAGAAGACTGTGCCGTCCGTGATGCGGGCTTTACAGCAAATTCAGGACAGCGCCGACGACTTCGACGCCGTCGTTATCATACGCGGCGGCGGAAGCACCAGCGACCTGGCCGCTTTCGACGACTACGACCTGGCGGCGCGCGTGGCCCGCTTCCCGCTCCCCGTCATCATCGGCATCGGCCACGAGCGCGACATCACCGTCCTGGACTATGTCGCATACATGCGCGTGAAAACGCCGACGGCCGCCGCCGAATGGCTCATCAACCGCGGCAAGGCAATCCTCGACTCGTTGGAGCGCGCCGCCTCGATGATTTACATCGCTGTGACAGAGCGTCTTACCGGTCAGCGCGAGAAACTGGCGCACATCGCCGCCACGCTGCCCGCGCAGGTGTCCGTGGCCGTCACGCGCCACGGCGCACGCCTCGACTCGCTGGCGCAGGCCGTCGCTGTCGCCGTCGACCGCCGCCTCAACGACAACCGCCAGCGCCTCGACCGCCTCGGCGCCCTCCTCGAAGTGCTCTCGCCGCAGTCGGTCCTCAACCGCGGCTTCTCGATGACCCTCGGCGCCGACGGTCATGCCCTGCGCTCAGCCGCCGACGCCGCCCCCGGCACCGTCCTGCGCACCATCCTCGCCGACGGCGAGCTCTCCTCCACCGTAA
Source organism: Bacteroidales bacterium (assembly GCA_004552485.1). Taxonomy (GTDB): domain Bacteria; phylum Bacteroidota; class Bacteroidia; order Bacteroidales; family Muribaculaceae; genus CAG-873. The sequence continues at coordinate 17,726 of SFOH01000014.1, forward strand.
CAGAACAAAAACTCTAACGAATATACCCCCTCCGACACATGGAAGAAATCTCTTACAGTCAGGCTCTTGCAGAGCTGCAGAAGATAGTGGAAACGCTCCAGAATCCCGGCTGCGACGTCGACAAGATGGTGGCCCTCACCAGCCGCGCCGCCGAGCTGCTGAAACTCTGCCGCTCGCGCCTCACCACCACCGAAGAGCAGCTCCAGGCCGCTCTCGCCGCACTCGCCGCGCCCTCCTGCTGACGCCGGTCTCCGCCCCAACGCTTGCGCGCTCAAAGAATTTTTTGTACTTTTGCGCTGCATATCTACACATCTATTATAATGAACAAAAACATACCCCAAAATAACGAGCCGAACGAGGCTCCGAACACCCCCGGAAAAGGACCCGTTTCGGATCCCGAAATTCGCACCAAAGAGCCCATCCTGGTGCGCGCCCACCGCGAGATTCTGATGACCCGCAAAACACGCTGGTGGCGATTCGGCATCGTCGCCGCCATATACCTGCTGTGGGTCATCTGGCTCGGAAACTACTGGTTCCTGCTGGGCCTCCCCCTGCTCTTCGACATCTACATCACCGGCATCATCCCCTTCACCTGGTGGAAACGCTCCCCCAACAAGGCAGTGCGCAGCGTCATGAGCTGGGTCGACGCAATCGTCTACGCCCTCATCCTCGTCTACTTCATCTTCTGCTTCATCGGCCAGAACTACCAGATTCCCTCGTCGTCGCTGGAGAAGACGCTGCTCACCGGCGACTACCTCTGGGTCAACAAAACAGTCTACGGCCCGCGCGTCCCCAACACGCCCATCCACTTCCCCCTCGCCCACAATACGATGCCCCTCGTTGGCGGCGACAGCTACTCGACCCTCATCGAGAACCCCTACCGACGCCTCGCCGGCCTGCGCAACGTGGAGAGCGGCGACATCGTCGTGTTCAACTTCCCCGCCGGCGACACCGTCGCACTCAACTTCGAGGAGAGCCCCGAGCACTACTACTCGCTCATCAAGAAATACGGCCGCGAGCGCGTCAACTCCGACCCGCAGACCTTCGGCAAAGTCGTGTACCGCCCCGTCGACCGCCGCGTCAACTTCGTGAAACGCGCCGTCGGCCTCCCCGGCCAGCGCCTGCGCATCAGCCATGACACCATCTACATCGACGGCGTGGCCCAGAAACAGCCCGAATCCGTTCAGTTCCTCTACCTCGCCGCCTTCGCCTCGCCCATCACCGACGAGCAGATGAAAGAGCTTGACATCACCGCCGGCGACGTCCAGGAAATCACCTCCGCCACCGAGCGCGCCGCCCTGCGCAACCTCCTGCCCAAGGCCACGCCCAACAGCATCCTCCTCCAGCTGCCGCTCACGCAGAAGATGATAGACACCTTCTCCGCCTCCGGCCAGCTCCAGGATGCCCGCAAACTCAACGAGCTGGGCGCCATGGCCTCCATCGACCTCTTCCCCGAAGGCGTCGCCGACAAACTCGGATGGACGCTCTCAAACTACGGCGGCACCGGCATGCTCATCCCCCGCAAAGGCATGACCATCGCCCTCAACGAGCGCTCATGGCCCATCTACAACCGCGCCATCCGCAACTACGAGGGCCACACCAACTCATGGCTCGCCGACGACGGCACCGTCTACATCGACGGCAAACCCGCCGAGACATACACCTTCGCCATGAACTATTACTTCATGATGGGCGACAACCGCGACATGAGCCAGGACTCGCGCTTCTGGGGATTCGTGCCCGAAGACCACATCGTCGGCACACCCATGTTCGTGCTCATCAGCTTCGACAAAGACCGCTCCATCTTCTCTGGCGGCATACGCTGGAACCGCATCTTCCGCACCGCCAACCCCGACAAATAACCGCCGCGTCCCATGGAGACCCAGCCCGGCACCACCGGCCCTGAACAGCCCCGGACAATGAACGTCGTCATCCTGCCGCCGGTCTATCTGCCGACAGCCGAGTGGTTTGCCGACCTCGAGCGGGCCGACCTCGCCGTCGTCGACACCGCGATGCGCCACGACAAACGGCGCAAGCTCACCCACCGCGCCGTCGTCGAAGGCCCGCAGGGACCCTTCCTGCTCACCGTCCCCGTCTCCCTGCTGCCCATCGCCGAGCCGGCAGCCGGCGAGCCGCGCCGCCACCGCACCTGGGCCGACGTCGCCGTCAGCGCCCACGGCCACTGGTGGACAGTCCACAGCGGCGCCATCGAGAGCGCATACAGCGCCACGCCCTATTTCGAACACTATTGGCCGCTGCTCCGCGACTACTTCACCGAAGAAGCCGTCGGCGAAGTGCTCACCCTCTACACCTCGCGCCTGCACACCGCCCTGCGCACGCTCTTAGGCGTCACCACCCCCGTCTCCGCCACACTCCCCGCACGCCTCCCCGCCCATGCCCGAGTCACCGACCTGCGCCGCAAAGACTACCCCGGCGAAACCGTCCTCGGCCCCCTCTTCCGCCTCGGCCCCTCTGCCCTCGCCTAAACGCCCGGCCGCCCCCGCCCCGCGGCCCTCCCGGCGCAAGCCGTTGAGAGCCAAAGACTTCACCACCAACGCGCGAAAAACCTCAAAAAATTTTTGAATTTTCTTGCACAAATATTTGCACAGAATCAAAAAAAGGCGTAACTTTGCAACGCAAAAGCGAGGAACACCTCTCCAAGCCAAGCACACGGTGCGGTAGTTCAGCTGGTTAGAATACCTGCCTGTCACGCAGGGGGTCGCGGGTTCGAGTCCCGTCCGCACCGCCAGAGGAGAGAGGAGAATGAGTAATTGTAGAGCCCCCGGGCAATACTTTTGCTCATTCTTTTTTTATATCCCTCCCCACCCCGGCTGACCCCCCGCGCGCCATCGCGCCCCGCGCACCGTGCCGCAAGCCTGCGGCTTGCGGTCCTCCCGCCTTTGGCTCAATTCATTCGCCCAAAAACTTGCCTGTTATATGACACCCGCCGAACAAGAATCATTCAAAAAATGGCTCAAAGGAATCCCGTATGAGATTAAATTCTGGCAGAGCTTCTACAATCACCGTCCAAGCCTTACAAAACTCTATTCCTGGAGCGACTACGGCCAACGGTGCACGTTGGACAACTTTGACGTCCAAAGCTTTCTGTCCGCGTCCGGCAGCTCGCCGCTTATGATTGACGTGGGTTGCGCTCTGAGCTATGTGCCCGGCACCCTCTTTGACAATGCAGGCGTGAGGATGCACCTTGTCGATCCACTGGCGGTTTTCTACAATCGTATTCTCGACAAAACGGGCTCAGACCGCATGCGACTGAAAACAGGCATGATAGAACTCCTCTCCACGCTCTATGCCGAAGGGAGCGTCGACCTCGTCCACGTTCGCAATGCGCTGGACCATTCGGCCAATCCCATGGCCGGAATCATGGAATGTCTGCAAGTGCTGCGCACCGGAGGCGTTCTCTATCTTCACCATCACATCAACGAAGCCGAGCGCGAGGCCTACCGCGGCTTCCATCAGTACAACCTCGACTCGCACGACGGCAAGCTCGTCATATGGAACCGCACGTACAGCATTGACGTGGCCGAACGCCTGAAAGAAGTGGCCGACGTCAGGTGTGAGATATTGGACAACACATACGTCATCGCAGTGATTGAGAAGAAGAAAGCGCTTCCCGAACCGCTCTACGACCGGCAGGAAGCGCCACGCCGCGCCACCGAAATGATGAGCCTCGCAATCGAGACCTTCAACAGGCCCGGCTTCGCCTTCAGCTACAACATCCACAAACTGCAGGCCGCCATAGCCCATCCCCTGATGCGCCGCATCCCCCGCTCCGCCGTCACCCGCCTCAAATCCCTCCTCCGCCCCTCCTGAGACCCGCCCAGCGCCCCATCGCGCCCCGCCCGCGTGCTGCCCGGCCCCTCGACCGTGCCGCAAGCTTGCGGTTGAGTGTGTGAATGAAAACGAAAACGCCCTTTCGAGCTCCGTGGCGGAGTGCGAAAGGGCGTTTTTCTTAGGGGGTTGTTATCGGACCGCGGGGCGGGCGGGAGGACCCGCTCCGGCGGGGGATAGGTCGTTTAGAGCTGGGGGCCGGCGGCTACGAGGGCTTTACCGGCGGGGTTGTTCTCGTATTTCTCGAAGTTCTTGATGAAGCGGGCGGCCAGGTCTTTGGCTTTTACGTACCACTGCTCGGGATCGGTGTAGGTGTCGCGGGGATCGAGGATCTTGGGATCTACGCCGGGGAGTTCGGTGGGAATTTCGAAGTCGAAGATGGGGAGCTTCTTGGTGGGAGCTTTGAGGATGGCGCCGTCGAGGATGGCGTCGATGATGCCGCGGGTGTCCTTGATGGAGATGCGTTTGCCTGAGCCGTTCCAGCCGGTGTTGACGAGGTAGGCCTTGGCGCCGCTGGCGTCCATGCGTTTCACGAGTTCCTCAGCATATTTGGTGGGGTGCAGCTCGAGGAATGCCTGGCCGAAGCAAGCGGAGAAGGTGGGGGTGGGCTCGGTGATGCCGCGCTCTGTGCCGGCGAGTTTGGCGGTGAAGCCGCTCAGGAAGTAGTACTTGGTCTGCTCGGGGGTCAGGATTGACACGGGGGGCAGCACACCGAAGGCGTCGGCTGACAGGAAGATGACGTTCTTGGCAGCGGGGCCGTGGCTAATGGGCTTAACGATGTTCTTGATGAAGTCGATGGGGTAGGACACGCGGGTGTTCTCGGTCACAGACTTGTCGGCGAAGTCGATCTTGCCGTCTTTGTCGACGGTGACGTTCTCGAGGAGGGCACCGGGTTTGATGGCGTTGTAGATGTCGGGCTCGCTTTCTTTGTCAAGGTTGATGACTTTGGCATAGCAGCCGCCCTCGAAGTTGAAGACGCCGTTGTCGTCCCAGCCGTGCTCGTCGTCGCCGATGAGGAGGCGTTTGGGGTCGGTGGAAAGGGTGGTCTTGCCGGTTCCGGAGAGGCCGAAGAAGATGGCGGTGTTCTCGCCGTTCTTGTCGGTGTTGGCGGAGCAGTGCATGGAGGCGATGCCTTTCTGGGGGAGGAAGTAGTTCATCATGGAGAACATGCCTTTCTTCATCTCGCCGCCGTACCAGGTGTTGATGATGACCTGCTCGCGGCTGGTGGTGTTGAAGACAACGGCTGTCTCGGAGTTGAGGCCGAGCTCTTTGTAGTTGGTGAGTTTGGCCTTGGAGGCGTTGTAGACGACGAAGTCGGGTTTGAAGTTGGCGAGTTCTTCGGCGTTGGGGCGGATGAACATGTTGGTCACGAAGTGAGCCTGCCAGGCAACTTCCATGATGAAGCGCACGGCCATGCGGGTGTTGGCGTTGGCGCCGCAGAAGCCGTCGACAACGTAGAGGGTCTTGTCGGAGAGTTCTTTGAGGGCGAGTTCTTTGCAGGCTTTCCAGGCCTCCTGAGAAGCGGGCTTGTTGTCGTTCTTGTACTCAGGGGTTGTCCACCACACTTTGTCCTTGTTGTTCTCGTCCAGGACAATGAATTTGTCTTTAGGTGAGCGGCCGGTGTAGACGCCGGTCATCACGTCGACGGCGCCGAGTTCGGTGACGACGCCTTTTTCGTAACCCTCCAGGGTGGGGAGAGTCTCGTCTTTGCGCATCTCCTCGTAGGTGGGGTTGTAGATCACCTTTTTGACATCTTTGATACCGGCGGCCTCGAGGTCGGCGATTACGCCGGCGAGGCGGGCCTTCTTAACATCTTCAATGTTGCTCATAGTTGGTAAGTTAGTTATTTTGTTAGAAATATTTTGTTAAAGTTATGAATGTCAGACATAAACGTGCGCCGACGAGGGGCGCTTGCGCGGTGTGGCGCCGCTATGGGATAAACGTCTGCGGCGGGGTAAATGTTCAGCAGAGGCGCCGCCTTGTTTATCGACTACAAAATTAGCAAATTATTCTGACTTTTGGACATATTACGGAAATATTTCCTTATTAAAAAAACTTAACAGCGCATGTGGGCTCAGAGCAGGCAGAGGAGGACGATGGCGAGGGCGGCGAGGATGCGCGTCAGGGTGTCGGTGGCGAGGTTCATGGTTGGGCGGTGTTTGTGGTGGTTGTGTCTGTGAATTCGATGGTTGCGACAGTGTCGGCGACGACGGCCGAGTCCATGGCGACTTCTATTTTCTCGGTACGCCAGGAGTCGACGGGCCGGTGGGTGAATGCGGCGACGTAATAGATGATGATGCCGACGAAGAGCAGGACCAGGAGGCCTATGAAAAGGTAGGACGAACGTTTCATTGTGGATGGGTGTATTGGGTTGGGATGTTTTTGGGGAGGTGGTTGTGGGGAGATTCAGTCCGCGGCGGGAGCTGTTTTGGCCGGGTTTTCGGCAAGGTAGCGGGCATAGGCGGCGGCGAGCTCGTCGGGGGTGACGCCGAGGAGGGCCACGCGGCGGAAGAGGGCGGGCAGTTCGCTATTCATGAGGCGGGCTATGCGCAGGTCGCGGATGATGGCGGGGGCCTCGTCGGTGAGGAAGAATCCGATGCCGCGGCGGTTGGTGATGATGCCGTCGCGGGCGAGGAGTTCGTAGGTGCGCATCACGGTGTTGGGGTTGACCTGCACGGCGGCGGCATACTCGCGCACGGAGGGGAGGCGCCGGCCGGGGCTGAGGGCGCCGCTGAGCACGTCGTCGTGCACGCGCTCGGCTATCTGGAGGTATATTGCTTTGTTATTTTCCTGAAACATAGGCGATAGCGTTTTTATTACCAGCGGTTCTGCACTTCGGCATCTTTGAGGCGCACGTAGGAGATGGCGTAGAGGGCGAGGGTCAGGAAGGCCATGCCGCCGATTATGGTCCAGAAGAGGACGTCCTGAGTGAACCAGGACGCAGGATACATGTCGAACTTTCTTTCAAATCGCATGGCTGTGATGAATCCCATGCAGAACAGCAGCACGGCGTTGTAACCCATGCCCAGGAGCAGTGTTTTCAGATAGCTGTGGCGGGGGAAGAAGATGCTTCCGCAGGCGAAGAAGGCCTGGCAGTTGAGCAGAGCCAGCCACAGGCCAACTCCCAGGCGCCAGGCTTCGCCTGTGTAGCAGAAGAAGATGTTTCTAACGGGGGTGATGTGGGCATACAGTTCCCAGCCGACCATGGTCATGATGGCGGCGCGACAGACGTCGGCGAGAAGCATGGCAACGCACACGGCCACAATGGGATAGGCGACGTAGGTGATTATGCCGCGCCAGAACATGGCGGGAGCGCTGACGGGGAGGGTGAGGGTGGTGAGGCGGCCTTCCTTCGAGTTAAGGTTGCCGAACATCAACGACGCGTAGATGGTCAATGCCAGGAGGGCGATGAAGAAGAACACGTCTGTGTCTATGGGATTGATATAGAGGGCGAATTGGGCGTAAGCCTCATTCTTGCCGCATTGTGCGAGCTCGTACACCAGGCATACGGCAAAGACGGCCACGGGGAGTCCGGCGAGTGTCTTCCAATTTTCGCGCCATGTCAGGCGCAGGTATTCTTTAAAGTTGTTCATGGCTAACCGGGGTTTTTGCGTTGGAGATGAGGTTCATGAGAGAGTCGGGCGAAGTCATGGCGAATTCGAAGAGCATCTCGAGGTTGACAGGCGTCTCGGTGTTGTCGGGGTCGAGGTTGGGGACGATGATGTCAAAGCCGGCGGGCGAGGGCACTGAGGCGAGGGCCTGCGCGGCGTCCTCGCGCGAGGCGCCGGAGTAGAAGGCCATGGCGCGCTGGATGTCGCTGACGGTGCTGTCAAGGAGCAGGCGCTTGTTGTCCATGATGATGATGCGCTCGAGCATCTGTTCGAGGTCGCGCACCTGGTGGGTGGAGATGACGACGGTGGTGTTCTCGGGGAGGACGGAGGCGAGGAGGCGGCGCATGGCGGCTTTGCCGGGGATGTCGAGGCCGTTGGTGGGTTCGTCCATAAGGAGCAGGCGAGGCTGGCAGGCGAGGGCGAAGGCGAGGTAGACCTTCTTCATCTGGCCCATCGACAGGGCGTTGACGCGGCCGGGCACTTCGAGGTGGAACTCGCTGATGCAGCGGTCCATAATCTCCTGCGAGAAAGAGGGATAGAGGGCGCCGTAGAGCTTGGTGAAGTTCTTGAGCGAGAGCGAGGGGAGGGAGATTTGTTCGGGCACGAGCATCATCTGTGCGAGGACGTCGGGGCGGCGCAGGCGAGTGTCGGTGCCGTCGAAGACGACGGAGCCGGCGCGGGGCGTAAGGGCGCCCATAATCAGCTGCAGCAGGGTGGTCTTGCCGGTGCCGTTGGGGGCGAGGAGGCCGCAGACCACGCCTTCGGGCAGCTCGAGGCTCAGGTCGTTGATGACCGGGCGTTTGGCGCGGCCGTAGCCGAATGATAGGTTTTCGATTTTCAGCATAATATTGAGTTTGGATTAGTATTCTATTTCTTTGGCCCCTGGCTCCTTTCCGTTTCCTTTTGGTGAGGCCTCTTTCCCTATTCGCCGGGACCGCGGGGGAAGCCTGGCGGAGGGGTGTCGCGGTGTATTAGTGTTTTAATACACCGCAAAGGTAACGCTTTTTTCTTTACCACCAAACTTTTTCGCCCTTTTTTTCAAATTTTTTCCAAATTATTTTTTACCACCCCCGTTTTTATGGTGGATAACGGATTTTTCCGTATCTTTGCATTCCAATTGTATCACGCCACTGTATCATGAGCAACAACGTTATTTTTCCCGAGCCCCTCAAGAAGGGCGACCTCATTGCCATCCTCTCCCCCGCCGGCCCTATTGACGAGAGCAAAGTGCTGGCTGCCAAAGAAGTGCTGGAGAAAGAGGGCTTCCGTGTCAAGATTATGCCCCACACCTTCGACCGCTGGGGCAACTATGCCGGCACCGACGAAAACCGCCTTGCCGACCTCGAGGCCGCACTCACCGACCCCGAGGTGAAGGCAATCCTCTGCTCACGCGGCGGATACGGCGTGGTGCACATCATGGAGCACCTCGACAACATCGACCTGCGCAACAATGCCAAGTGGGTCATCGGCTTCTCCGACATCTCCGCCCTCCACGCCGCCATGGCGCGCCAGGGTGTGGCGTCGATTCACGCCTCCATGGCCGCACACCTTCAGAAATACGGCGGCAAGGACGAGGACTCGCAGGCCCTCTTCGCCATCCTGCGCGGCGGGCGTCCCGCCTTCACCCTCCCCGCCTCGCCCCTCGACCGCCCCGGCATCGCCGAGGGCACGCTCCTGGGCGGCAACGTGGCCGTGCTCGCCGACCTCATCAACACCCGCTACGACATGATGCGCCCCGACACCATCCTCTTCGTCGAGGACGTCTCCGAGCCCATCTACAAAACCGAGCGCATCTTCTACCAGCTGCGCATCTCCGGCGTGTTGCCCAAGCTGCGCGGCCTGATCGTGGGTCAGTTCACCGATTCGGAACCCGACAAGAGCTACGAGTCGACCGAGAAAATGATCGCCGACATGGTCAGCACCTACTCCTACCCCGTGGCCTTCAACGCCCCCATCGGCCACGTCGACCACAACATCCCCCTGATCGAGAACGCCCACGTGACCCTCAAAGTCACTCCCGAGGGCGACAACCACCTCATCTACTGGCCCGACAAGGCCTGAACGCATAACACCCTGCACATATATATAAAAGAGATATGAGCACAGAAACACCGGACGGCATCGCCGTCTACGCCGGCTCGGCCGACGACATTCGTCCCGAGTATATCGAAGCGGCGCACATCATCGGCGCCGAAATCGCCCGCCGCGGCCTCACCACCGTCAACGGCGGCGGCAACATGGGTCTCATGCGCGAGACCATCGACGGCGCCCTCGCAGCCGGAGGGCACACCATCGGCGTCCTCCCGCAGTTCATGATGGAGAAAGACTGGGACCACAAGGGCCTCACGGAGTGCCGCGTGGTCAGCTCCATGCACGAGCGCAAGGCCACCATGGCCGCCCTCAGCCGCGGCGTAATCGCCCTCCCCGGCGGAATCGGCACCTTCGAGGAGGTCACCGAGATGATGACCTGGCGCAAGCTCGGTCTCTTCCACGGCAATGTGGTGATTCTCAACATCTGCGGCTTCTACGATCCGCTGCTCGAGATGTTCCGCCGCGCCGAGAGCGAGCATTTCATGAAACCGAACCTGGCGTTCGTCACCGCCGACCCCGTCGAGGCCGTGGCGATTGCCGCAGCCCCCTTCAAAGCCTAACAGCCGATGCCTCAGGCAGACAGCATACACACGCCCCACACCGCCGACTCTCTCGTCACGGACTCCCTTGCCATGGACTCGCTGGCCCGCGACTCGGTGCAGCGCGCCATGGCCGCTCCGGTCCAACGCGTGCGCAAGTACGTGGTCAAGGAGTGGACCAAGGGCCTCGAGCCCATGCCGCTGCCCGGGCGCGCCGACAACAACTCGGCCATCATCAGCTCGCTGGTGGTGCTCCTGCTTCTGCTCCTGGTCTGCCTCCAGCGCGGCCGGCGCCTGCTGCCAGCACTGTTCCGCGACATGTGGCGCGTGCGCAGCCGCAAGAAGATTTTCGAAGAGCGCACCTCCAACGAAAACCGCATCATCACCATCTTCGGCCTCCAGCTCACGGTCTTCATGGCCCTGCTGGTGAACGCCGGCGCCGACCTCATGGCCGGACGGCCGCCGCTGTCCGACTCCGCCGCCCTGCTGCTGCCCATCGTCGCCCTCTGCGGCGCTTTCTACCTGCTGCAAATCATCACATACTGGTGCGTGGGCTACGCCTTCACCACCTCCTCCGGCCGCAAAATGTGGCTGCGCGGATTCTATGCCGTGCAGACCTTCCTGGGCTTCGGCCTGGCCATCCCCGCCCTCGTCACCGTCTTCTATCCCGACGCCGCCGGACTGGCCGTGACGATCGGCGCAATTCTCTACATCTTTTCGCGTATAGTGTTTATTTCTAAAGGTTTTAGGATTTTTTACCAGAATTATTGGTCATTGTTGTATTTTATTTTGTACCTTTGCACCCTTGAAATAACACCGCTTGTGATAATCTACCGGACTGCCGCGTCCTTCAGCCTGTGAACAGGCTCACAGTCACGCGGTTACAGGGTGCAAACGCGGCCCACTTTTCTCCTAAACATTCAAGCACAACAAAACAGACCATAAGTGAAAATTAAAAAGATTCTTGTTTCTCAGCCCAAGCCGTCAACCGACAAGTCGCCCTACTACGAACTTGCCGAGAAATACGGCGTGGAAGTCGTTTTCCGCCCCTTCATCAAGGTGGAAGGCCTCGAGGCACGCGAGTTCCGCCAGCAGAAAGTTTCGCTCCCGGCATACACCGCCGTAATCTTCACGGCCAAAACAGCCATCGACCACTACTTCCGCCTCTGCGAGGAGATGCGCCACACCGTCCCCGAGACAATGAAGTATTTCTGCACCACAAAGTCCATCGCCGACTACCTCCAGAAATACACCGTCTACCGCAAACGCAAGATTTTCAAGGCCGAAACCGGCAAAATCGCAGACCTCGTCCCCTACTTCCTCAAGCACAAGAACGAGAAATACCTCTACGCCGTCAACGAAGTCAACAACGGCGCCGACGCCCACGTCCTCGACGACGCCAAACTCGACTACACCCGCGCCGTCATGTACCGCACCGTCAGCAACGACTTCGCCCCCGACGAACCCTTCGACTACGATATGCTGGCCTTCTTCAGCCCCTCCGGCATCGACTCGCTGTTCAAGAACTTCCCCGACTTCAAGCAGGGCGAGACCGTCATCGCCACCTTCGGCGCCTCCACCGCCAAGGCCGCAAAAGACGCCGGTCTGCGCGTCGACATCGAAGCCCCCAAGCCCGAGACACCCTCCATGCCCGGCGCCATCGAGGCCTTCCTCAAGGCCAACCGCTGAGCCGCGGTCCGCGCCGTCCGTCCCCTCCCCCTCCCCTTCTCTCTAACCCCCTTAACGCTCTGATATAATGGAAACTACGAGCACAGAATCCACTCCTTCGGCAGCTCGCGACAACCGCGGCCTGCGACTCTACAAGAAGGAGAAACTGTGCTCGCAGATTGCCATATCCCAACTTTTCGGACCCGAAAGCCGCCAGCCCGACAACGCCGGACAGATTCACTCGGCAATCGCCTACCCGCTGCGCTGCGTGTGGCGCGAGAACCCCCGCCGTTCCTCCGACGCGCCCGTCCAGTTCCTCATCTCCGTTCCCAAGAAACGCCTGCGCCATGCCGTCGACCGCGTGCTCATGCGCCGTCGCACACGCGAAGCCTTCCGCCTCCTCCACCATGACCATCAGCCCGCCGAGGGCCGCCGTATCGACGTGGCATTCATATACATAGCCAACGGCACCGAGCCCTACGCCCGCGTGGCACGCGCCATGAGCCGGCTTCTCAAAGCAATCGCCCGATGAGACACCTGTGGACCTGCCTGCGCTCGGCACTTATATGGCTGCTGACCAGGCCAATACGCTTCTACCAGCTGTTCATCTCGCCGATGACGCCCTCCGCCTGCCGCTTCACCCCCACCTGCAGCCAGTATGCCCTCGAAGCCATCCGCAAGCACGGCCCCTTCCGCGGCCTGTGGCTCGCCGTGCGCCGCATCCTCCGCTGCCACCCCTGGGGCGGCTCCGGCTACGACCCCGTCCCCTAACCCGCTGTCTGACAAAACACTATGAAACACGCCGAACTCCCCGCATGGTTCTACGACGTGGACGTCCACACCCACGACCGCCGCGCCTCCGCCGACGGCGCCATCGTCTGCATCACGCCGCGGGAGAGCGCTGAGGACCTCGCGCGATACAGCTGCGGCATCCACCCCTGGGACGCCGCCACAGCCACCGACAGCGACTTCCGCGCCCTCGAACAACTCTGCGCCTCCCCCGCCTGCGTCGCCGTCGGCGAGTGCGGCCTCGACACCAAACACCGCCCCACCCCTACCGAGTCCCCCTCCCAAGCCCACCTCTTAGCGCAGCAACAACACTGCGCCGAGTCCCCAACAAGAGAGCAACTGTTAGCGGTGCAGACGCCCGTCTTCCGCCGCCAGATCGAGCTGTCCGAGCGCCTTGGCAAACCGCTGATAATCCACTGCGTAGGCGCCGTCGACGAGCTCCTGGCCCTCCGCCGCGAGCTGCGTCCGCGCCAGCCATGGATATTCCACGGCTTCCGCGGCAAGCCCCAACAGGCCCGCCAGCTCACCGACCACGGCATCTACCTCTCCCTCGGTCCCCGCTCCAACCCCGCCGTCCCCGCCACCATCCCCGCCTCCTTCCTCCTCCACGAATCCGACACCCAATAACTTTTATTGCTGTCCGATAAAAGATTAGAACGGCACAAAAGCATAACTTGGCTGCTGATTCCAAAGCGACCGATTTTGTTTTTTGATTTCTAAGCCCCCCAAAAATCTTGCCCGGGCTTCAGTCACCGTATATGCGACTGGCAACGCGGCTTTCCCTGATGCCGAATGGCCCATAGCATGGCAACTGATAACTGAGTAGAAGCCATACCCCACAGACTAATGCCCTATGTCCTTTGATAGGTTACGCGAAGCGTGCGCTCATCCGCCCATCTTTTATCGGACAGCAATAAATAACTTTCAGCCCCGCACCCTCAGCGCCGGATTCACTGCATGACTGTGGGGGGGGAGATTAGGCGAAGGGGAGGGGGGAGGAGGACCAGGAGGCGCGGTCGAGGGCGCGGTAGGAGATGGCTTCGGCGATGTCGGCGGGGCGGATGTCGGGGGAGGCGGCCAGGTCGGCGATGGTGCGCGCCACGCGCAGGATGCGCGCATAGGCGCGGGCACTCATGTCGTAGCGGGTCATGGCATCGCGCAGCAGTTCGGTGGCGGCGTCGTCGATCCGGCAGTATTTGCGGATGAGCGCCGACGACATCTGGGCGTTGCAGTGGACGCCGGGCACGTTGGCAAAGCGCTCGGTCTGGATGGCGCGGGCGGCGACGACGCGGGCGCGGATTGCCGCCGAGGGCTCGCCTTTGGGCGCCGATGCGAGTGTCTCAAAGGGCACGGGCAAAATCTCGCAATGCAGGTCGATGCGGTCAAGAAGGGGTCCGGAGATGCGGTTTTTGTATTTGGCGACGGCGCCCTGCGAACATGTGCACTTGCGCGTGGGGTGGGTGTAATAGCCACAGGGACAGGGGTTCATGGAGGCCACGAGCATGAAGCGCGCGGGGTATTCGATGGCATATTTGGCGCGGGAGACGCTGATGAGGCCGTCCTCGAGGGGCTGGCGCAGCACTTCCAATACGGGTCGAGGATATTCGGGGAACTCGTCGAGGAAGAGGATTCCGTTGTGGGCGAGGGAGATTTCGCCGGGCATGGGCGTTGTGCCGCCGCCGACCATGGCTACGGAGGAGATGGTGTGATGGGGCGCGCGGAAGGGTCGGACGGCCATGAGGCGTGCGTCGGTGCCGAGTTTGCCGGCCACGGAGTGAATCTTGGTGGTCTCCAGGGCCTCGCGGAGCGTGAGGGGTGGCATGATGGACGGCAATCGCTTGGCCATCATGGACTTGCCGGCACCGGGAGGTCCGACGAGGATGATGTTGTGGCCGCCGGCACAGGCCACTTCGAAGGCACGTTTGACGTTCTCCTGGCCTTTGACGTCGGCAAAGTCGAGGCCGGTGTGCTGCTGTGCGCGTGCGAATTCGGCGCGGGTGTCGACGACGGTGGGGGTGAGGGGGACGGTGCCGGTGAGGAAGTCGAGCACCTGACGCAGCGAGGAGACGCCGTAGACGTTCACGCCGTCCACGACGGCGGCTTCGGTGGCGTTGTCGGCAGGCACGATCATGCCTTTGAAGCCGAGTTTGCGCGCCATGATGGCCATGGGCAGGACGCCGCGGATGGGGAGGACGGAGCCGTCGAGGCTGAGTTCGCCCATGATGAACCAGCGGTCGAGCTCGGGAATGGGGACGAGCTCGGCAGCGGAGAGCATGGCGACAGCCATGGGCAGGTCGTAGGCGGCGCCTTCCTTGCGCACGTCGGCGGGCGAGAGATTGATGATTGTGGCGCGGTGGGGGTATGTCAGGCCGGTCTGCTGGATGGCGGAGCGGACGCGCTCGGCCGACTCTTTGATGGCGGTATCGGCCATGCCCACGATGTGGAGTGAGACACCGGGGTTGACGGAGACTTCGATGGTCACCGGGCGGGCGTCAACGCCGTTAATGGCTGCGGCATAAGTCTTTACAAGCATAGCGATAAAAATTGGAAAGGGAGGGGCGGCGGCCCGGTTATTTCTTCAGAATGCTGTCCACGAAGGCCTCGGCGCGGCGCACGGAGGGTGTGCGCAGGAGCTGGCGGCCGGTGGAATCGGCCACGATGAAGTAGGGGACGGTGGGAACGCCCAGGCGGTCGATGCCGGGGGCGCAGAGTGAGCCGGCGGCCCAGGCCGAGCGCCAGCTGATTGAGTCGGAGCGGTAGGAGCGGCGCCATGTGGCGGTGTCCTCGTCGGCGCTGAGGTCCAGCATGTTAACGCGGCCGTTGAGACGTTTCAGCGGCGCCAGAACGGAGTCTTTGCGGCCGGTTTTCTGCGACGAGAAAGCCAGCAGCGAGAGGCGGTGGCCCTTAACGGAGAATACGCGCAGGCTGTCGCGAGTGTCCATATAGTTGATAGGCAGCACTTTGGCGGTGACCGCGTGGTCGTTGACGCGTGCGTTGGCGCCCTGCCACATGGCAATAAGCGAGTTGGGACGCGCCGCCTTGTCGAGCGAGGCCATGAGCTTTGAGGCGCCGGCGGGGTCGAGCGCGGCATCGTAGCAGCTCATGATGAGCAGCGCCGAGAGCAGGTCGGCCTTGTGGGCCTTGACATATTTGGCGACGGCGGCGTTGACGGCGGCGGCGTTATGGCCGCGGAGAACGGACATATTCTCCTTGTTCCACGCGCACCAGCGTTCGCTGATTTCGTTGCCTTTCACGCTGATAGCGAAGGGGTTGGAGGGGGTGAGGCGCACTTTCAGCTCGTCGCCGTCTTTGGCATAAAAGCAGCCCATGAGGCGATAGTCGTTGTCGTAGATTTCGACCAGCGCGCCCTCCGGAGCGTGGCCTTCGAAGAGGAATTTGCCCTCGCGCGCGGCGATGAGCACGCTGTTGACGTTGTCGTCGCCGGGATAAACCACGCGCAGGTTCATGGTGCGGTTGCCCTCCACGGTGCCGTCGACCTTGAATTTTCCGGAGCCGGAGCAGGCGCCGAGCAGCATGCAGCAGAGGAGCAGAAGAGTGTACAGTGACAGTTTTTTCATCAGTGAATGTTTATGTAACCACAAAATTACTCATTTGGCGGCACATAAGAAAGGAAACGGCGCAAAAAATCAGCGGAGGAGGAGGCGACGGACGCTCTCGGCGCCGTCGGCGGTGGCGATACGCAGCAGATAAACGCCGGCGGGGAGTGCCGAAGCGTCGAGGCTCGCGGCGTTGATGCTGGCTGCTGTTGTGCCGGTGAGAGTGAGGAGGGAGAGGGCGGTGACTGCGTCACCTTGCACGGTGATGATGCGGCCTTGCTGTCTGATGAACAAGGAGTTACGCTCGGCCGAAGCGGCGGGAGCGCCGGCATTGTGGGCGATGAGATTGGTCGTTAGCGGCGTGTCGAGGCCGCGGGTGCTGAGGCGCAGGACGGCCGAGGCCGACTCCTCGCCGCCGGGCGTGTAGGCCACGTCGAGCGTGTCGTCAACGTCCATCATCAGCGGTACCGTGTGGGGGTAGCGGTCGGCGCAGCGTCCTGAGGCATAATAGATTACGCCGGGCAGGAAGTCGATGGCCTCAGTCACTGTCGTCTCCATGTCCTCCATGAATTTAATCTTGAGGCCCTCGAAATAGAGGGGGTACTGCTGGGTGAAGAGGCCGTTGCCGGCATCCACCATGGGATATCCGCGGCCCTGACATCCGCAGATGAGGTTGGAGACGGGGTGGTCGGGGTTGAACAGATAGGCCTTCACGTGCTTCCAGCCGGTGCGCGAGTTGTCGAAAACAATCTGCGTGTACTGCTTAACGGCCCAGGGGAACTGCGAGGTAAACAACTGAGCATCAGCGCCGTCCACCTCCGCGACAATCTCGCCGGTGAGTCCCGTGGCCTTCAGCGAGAGCGTGGTTGTGTCGGGTTCCGTTCCGCCGGCTTTGAAGGCGGTGTTGCCCGTGAGCGACAGCGCGGGAGCATCGTATGCGTCGCCGTGGATGTCAACGCGCGCAGCCGGTGTTACGCCGTCGTCGGCCGTTGCCGTCAGCCACACATGATGGCATCCGCGAGCCTCCGGAGTGTAGGTGATGCGCGCAGAGCCGGGAGCGGTAAGTTTCGTGGGCTCCACAGCAAAATATTTAGCATCGTCGCCTTCGAGCTTCAGCGTTACCGGTCCGGAGGAAATGGCGTTGAGGATTATCTCATGTTCAGCTCTTTTGTCTGTGCGTGAAACGATTACGGCGTCGCGGAGACCGAAGGAGAGAAGATTTTCCGCTGAAGGGGCCTGGTCAGCAATGGGCTTCACAGGCAAAAGAACGGCGGTGAGCGATTGCGCCGGCAGCTCCGCCATCAAGTAACCGCCGTTAACAACGGGCGCCTCGACCGTCGTGCCGTCCTCGGTAGCCGAGGAGCGCGAGGCCGTGGCATGGTCGGCCGCGGGCTCGAGTCCGCGCAGGTCAATCCACTCGCGCACAGCGTTTTCGCCGGGATTCAGAAGCAGCAACGTCAGCGCCGAACCGTCCTCGTTGAGCGATGCCAAAGCATTATCGTTCAGCACGTTCACATATCGCGAGCCAACCCATATCGGTGCCATCACCTGGCGGTAGAAGTGGAAGAGTTTGGAGAGTTTGAAGCCGTCCGTGTCGTTGTAGGTGGCCGGCACTTCCGGTGCCATCCAGACGGCCGACTCGCCGCCGCGCACATCGGCAATCATCGCCTGCATGGCGGCGATATCTGCGGCAAGGTCGGTGCCGGAGGCCTTCTCGCCGACCTTGACCTTCATGGTGTCGACGCCGGCGAGTACGGTCCTGATGTTTGCGCTTTTCAGCTTATCATCCAGAACCGTCAGAAAATCAGCATCTTGCACACCGGGGTCGATGCTGCGGAACTCGAGCTCGTATTCGGTCTTGAAATGGTTGAGCACCTCCACAAGATAGTTCGCATAGGCGATGTATTTGATGGGGTTGAGCACCATCGTGCCGTCGACGGCGCGCACCTTCATATAGTCAGGCACGGCGCCCACTGCCAGGAAGTCGCCCTCCCAGCAGCGCTCATGCAGCCGCTGGAGCAGCCGCTGACGTGCACCGTCGCGCTCCCAGTGATACGTGCCATCCTCATCCATAAATGTCTGGCTGTCAGCGCCATGGTAGACGTCAGTACCCGTACCGGGAAAGCCGTAGCGGAAGACGCGGGCACCCATGGTGCCAACGACCTCGTTGACAAAATCCGGCAAATACCAGTCGTCGAGGGCACCGGCCTGCTCGGCCCATTCGGCCAGGTCGACTCCCCACCCCATACATTGCGGGCCGGTTTCGGCGCCCCTCACTTCGTATCTGTTTTGCTGTGCGGCCCACGCAGCGCTCCACGCCGCGCATACCGCGATAATAATCGTTATTAGCTTTTTCACCGGATTGATTGTCAAGTAGTTAATTGTAGAATCAGAGAAGCATCGGAGCGATGCGGCGGATGGCGGCGAGGAAGGTGTCGACCTCGGCGAGAGTGTTGTAGACGCCGAAGGAGGCGCGCACCGTTCCCTCGACGCCGAGGGCGGCCATGAGCGGCTGGGCGCAGTGGTGGCCGGTGCGCACGGCGATGCCGAGGTGGTCGAGGAGCATGCCCGTGTCGTAATGGTGGGCCGAGCCCAAGAGGAACGACAGGACGGGGCATTTGTGCGGGGCCGTGCCGAAGATCCGCGCCTCAGGAACAGCCTCCTTGAGGTCCTCGGCAGCAGCGCGGTAGAGCGCTTCTTCGTGAGCTTCTATATTGCTGATACCCAGCTCGTTGATGAAGGCGATAGCTTCGGAAAGAGCGGGGATGGCCGTGTAGTCGGGCGTGCCGGCCTCGAACTTGTAGGGGAGGTCGGCCCACGTTGTCCCGGCGAAGGAGACATGTCCGATCATCTCGCCGCCGCCCTGGTAGGGAGGCATTTTGTCGAGAAGCTCACTGCGGCCGTAGAGGACGCCGACGCCCGTGGGTCCGTACATTTTGTGCGAGGAGAAGGCGTAGAAATCGCAGCCAAGTTCCTGAACATCAATCTTGTAGTGCGGCGCAGCCTGGGCACCGTCCACACAGGCCACACAGCCGTGCTCGTGGGCGATGGCCACCATCTCGCGGACGGGATTGACCGTGCCCAGCACGTTCGAGACGTGGGCGAAGCTCACCAGGCGGGTGCGCTCCGTGAACAGACCGCGGTAGGCCTCGAGGTCGAGCGAACCGTCTTCGAGAATTGGCACGACCTTGATAACCAACCCCTTGCGCTTGGCAGCGAGCTGCCAGGGCACGATATTCGAGTGGTGCTCCATAACGGTGAGGATGATTTCGTCGCCGGGGTTGAGGAGCTCGGTGTATGACGATGCCACAAGGTTGAGGCCCTCCGTTGTGCCGCGCGTGAACACCACCTCCTGCACGGACGGGGCGTTGATGAAGGCACGGACGTCCTCGCGGGCCTTCTCCACGAGGTCGGTGGCCTCGACGCTCATGCAGTGGACGCCGCGGTGGACGTTGGCATGATGGTGCGTGTACATGCGCTCGAGGCACGCCACCACGCGGCGCGGCGTCTGGGCCGTGGCCGTGTTGTCGAGGTAGACGAGCGGTTTGCCGTGGACGTCGCGGCCAAGAATCGGAAATTGCTCTCTTATGGCTTCAATATCAAGCATTTACTTCTCGGAATTAGAACAGTTTACAGAAGGCGGACATGCGCCGCACGAGGCGTGTATGCCGGCCAGACGCATCTCCACGAGATGGCGCAGACGGTCGCGGAGCGGCTCGAGGGAGATGGCGTCGATGACATCGGCCATAAACGCCTGCATGAGCATCGTGCGGGCCTGGTCGCGGGGTATGCCGCGCGTCTCCATGTAGAACAGGGCGCGGGCGTCGATCTGGCCCGTGGCGGCACCGTGCGAGGCCTTCACGTCGTCGCAGTAGATCTCCAGCTGAGGCTGGGTGTGCATGCGCGACGTCGGCGCGGCCAGGATGTTGCGGTTGTTCTGATAAGCCTCGGTGTGGTGGGCTTCCGGGGCAACTTTGATGAGGCCCTCGAAGGCGCCGCGGCCGTTCTGGTCGACTATGTATTTGAAAATCTGGTTGCTGATGCAGTGCGGAGCGTTGTGGAGGACCGTGGCGGACGTGTCGGCCAGCTGGCTTCCGTCGGAGATGGCCATGCCGCCGAGATGTGCCTCGGCGCCCTCGCCGTTGAGTTCCACGCGGATGTCGTTGCGGGTGGTGCCGCAGCGCAGCGTCGACACGTTCATGGTCAGACGCGACGCGGCGTCCTGGCGCACGGTCACAGACGCATAGCGCGACGTCGTGGGCGACGACTCCTCGAAGTCGTAATACTCGAGCTGCGCGCCCGGGCCGAGGTCCATCTCCACGACAGCATCGGAGACGTTGGCGCGCGAGTCGTCGGAGTGGTCGCAGACAAGGAGTTTGATGGCGGCACCGGCCTCGAGAATCACCATCAGACGGCGCACGGCGAGCATGTCGATACCGGCGCCACCGAGGATATTGACCAGCTGTACGGGCTTGTCGCAGCGGACATTACGGGCCACGTGCACCATGACGCCGTCCTGCGCCAGCAGCGTATTCAGCGCCACGGCGGCATTGTCGGCGGGGGCGATGCGACCGTAATAGTGCTCCATCACCTCCGGCATGAGCCCGGCGGCGTCGGAGAGCGAGCAGACCGTCACGCCCTGCGGCAGACGCTCCGAGAGGCCGTCGCCGGCGGTGAAGACATCGTTGGCGGTGAATCCGGTGAGGGTGCTGACGTTCGGCACGGCGCAGCGGAAGGCGCCGGCGGGGTCCACGCGGAAGGGCACGCGCGTGATGTTCACACCCAGGTCGGGGGCGAACATGGCGTTGAGGTCGGCATATTTGTGGCCCTCCGAGCCGGCGCGGGGCAGCGGCGTGGCCTCGAGCACGGCGCGGGCGGCGGCACGGCGCTCGTTCATCACCGCGGGCGCGTGGGCGCAGACCGTGGCGGCGTTGGCGTCGTAGAGGTCGAGATACTGTTTCTGTGAGGGAGTGTCCATGGCGGTGTCAGTCTTTGCGGTCAGCCTCTTCCTTAATCCAGTCATAGCCGCGCTCCTCGAGCTCCAGGGCCAGCTCCGGGCCGCCCGTGTGGACGATGCGTCCCTTGTAGAGGATGTGGACGACGTCGGGCTTGATGTAGTCCAGCAGACGCTGATAGTGGGTGATTACGATGGTGGCGTTCTGCTCGGTGCGCAGTTTGTTGACGCCGCCGGCCACAACGCGCAGTGCGTCGATGTCGAGGCCCGAGTCCGTCTCGTCGAGGATGGACAGCCGCGGCTCGAGCATGGCCATCTGGAAAATCTCGTTACGTTTTTTCTCGCCGCCGGAGAAGCCCTCGTTGACCGAGCGCGAGGCCAGTTTGTTGTCGAGGTCGACGACGGCGCGTTTGGCGCGCATGAGCTTCAGGAACTCGCTGGCAGTCAGCGGCTCCTGACCCAGGTATTTGCGCTTGGCGTTGATGGCGGCGCGCATGAAGTTGACCATTGACACGCCGGGAATCTCCACGGGATACTGAAACGAGAGGAACAGGCCCTCGTGGCTGCGGTCTTCCGGAGAGAGCTCCAGCAGATTCACGCCGTTGAGGTATGCCTCGCCGCCGGTGACGGTGAAGCGCGGGTCGCCGGCCAGCACGCCGCTGAAGGTGCTCTTGCCGGAGCCGTTGGGGCCCATGATGGCGTGAACCTCGCCGGGACGCACGGTCAGGTTAATGCCTTTGAGTATTTCTTTGCCGTCAATGCCGGCTTTCAGGTCTTTGACCTCTAAAAGAAAATCGTTCATAGTGATGGCTTTATGGCCTTCGTGGCCAAAATGTTTTGAATTCTTGAGTGAAGGGGAGGGTCAGCCCACGCTGCCCTCCAGGGTTATGGCCAGCAGTTTCTGGGCCTCGACGGCGAACTCCATGGGGAGCTTGTTCATCACCTCCTTGGCATAGCCGTTGACAATCAGAGCGACGGCCTCTTCGGTGGGGATGCCGCGCTGGTTGCAGTAGAAGAGCTGGGCCTCGGAGATTTTGGAGGTCGTGGCCTCGTGCTCGACGATGGCCGAGTCGTTGCGGATGTCCATGTAGGGGAATGTGTGGGCGCCGCAGGTGGGGGACAGCAGCAGAGAGTCGCACTGCGTGTAGTTTCGCGCGCCGTCGGCGCCGGGAGCCACCGAGACAAGGCCGCGGTAGGAGTTCTGCGAGCGGCCGGCGGAGATGCCTTTGGAGACGATTGTCGAGCGCGTGTCGCGGCCGATGTGAATCATCTTGGTGCCCGTGTCGGCCTGCTGGCGGTTGTTGGTGACGGCCACCGAGTAGAACTCGCCGACCGAGCCGTTGCCGCGCAGGATGCAGCCGGGATACTTCCAGGTGATGGCCGAACCGGTCTCGACCTGCGTCCACGAAATCTTGCTATAGTCGCCGCGGCACAGTCCGCGTTTGGTGACGAAGTTGTAGATGCCGCCGCGGCCTTCCTTGTCGCCGGCATACCAGTTCTGGACCGTCGAATACTTCACCTCGGCACGGTCCTCGCAGATGATTTCGACGATGGCGGCGTGGAGCTGGTTCTCGTCGCGCATGGGCGCCGTGCAACCCTCCAGGTAAGAGACGTAGGCGTCGTCGTCGGCCACAATGAGCGTGCGCTCGAACTGGCCCGTGCCGGCGGCGTTGATGCGGAAGTAGGTGCTCAGCTCCATGGGGCAGCGCACGCCTTTGGGGATGTAGACGAACGAGCCGTCGGAGAAGACGGCGCTGTTGAGGGCGGCATAGTAGTTGTCGGTGTAGGGCACCACGCTGCCCAGGTATTTGCGCACGAGGTCGGGGTAGTCCTTCACGGCCTCCGAGAACGAGCAGAAGATGATGCCCGACTCGGCCAGTTTCTCGCGGTGGGTGGTCTTGACGGAGACGGAGTCCATGACGGCGTCCACGGCCATTCCCGCCAGCTGTTTCTGCTCGGCCAGGGGAATGCCCAGTTTGTTGAACGTGTCGAGGAGCTCGGGGTCGACGTCGTCGAGGCTCTCCGGGCCTTTCTTCTGGACGGGCGCGGCATAATAGCTGAGCGCCTGGAGGTCTATCTCGGGGATGTCGAGGTGGGCCCAGTGAGGCGGCGTGAGCTTGAGCAGATGGCGGTAGGCGCGCAGGCGGAAGTCGAGCAGCCACTCCGGCTCGCCCTTCTTATGAGAGATGAGGCGGATGATGTCCTCGTTGAGCCCGCGCGGGATGACGTCGGTGTCTATGTCGGTGACAAAGCCGTATTTGTACTCCGAGCCCACCGCGCTGTCAATGGCGGCGCGCGACTCGGAGCTCAGCTCCTGTTCGGGATTGTTAGTGAGTGTGTCCATGTCAGTATAACGTTATAACCGGTTCTGCTGTTCATCGTTGTCGTCATCGTGGCTCTCGCCGCCGAGGGCTTCGGGGCGCTCCATGTCCTTGACGGAGAGGATGTCGCGGACCGTGTCGGAGCCCATGACTGCGGGGCCCATGTCGCGGATAGCGCCGACCAGGGCGTTGTTGGACGAGCGCAGCTGAGTGTTCGGGAAAACGCCCACCCACAGGTTCAGCAGCAGGCTGAAGCCCAGCAGCCACTCGAAGATGCCGAAGACGGCGCCGGCAGCGCGGTTGACGGCCGAGAGGTGGAGCGTGCGGGTCACAGTCCCCACGAAGTGAGCGATGATGCGCACGCCCACGTAGGCGCCCAGGGCCAGGGCCACGTAGGCGAGGACGGTGTGGAGCATGATGGTGGAGGGGGTGTCGCCCGGCTCGGAGAAAGCCATGGCCAGGTCGTTGCCGAACCAGCGGCAGAGGATGATGGCGGCCAGGACGCCGGCGACGGCGCCGAGCTGACCGGTCAGGCCTTTGCGCCATCCCACGAAAGCGCCGGCCAGGGCCAGCACCACAATGATTATGTCAAGCAGGGTCATATATATACATCGTTAAGGTCCGGAACGTCGTTGTCCCGAACAGCCCACAAAGGTACAAAAAAAGCGCGTTATGTGCAAGAGCAGAACACCGTGCCTGCCGCAGGGCGGCAAGCACGGTGTCGGGGATATGGGTCAGGGCTGCGGCGGCAGGCGATGTGCCGCCGTGGCCCGGGTTATCAGTGCATGTATTTCACGGTCACGGGAGCGGCGTCCGGAGCCGTAACCTGCAGGAGATGAGCGCCGGTGAGCGTGAGAACGACCGAGCCGTCGGCGGGCATGGTGAAGGTCTCCACCAGTGCGCCGGCAACGTTGTAGACGTTCACGACGGAGGCGGCGGGAGCGCTGAGAACATTGCCGTTGAGCGAAACAGCCCCGGCACCGTCGGCGACGACGTCATTGACGCCGGCCTCCTTGCTGTAGGTGAAGGTCTTCACATCCGACCATGCGCCGGTCTTGACGGCGTTGTCGGTGTAATAGCTGGCGCGTGCGCGGGCATAGTATGTGGTGTTCTCGGCCAGGGGCGTGGTCAGGATTTTCAGCTCTGAGCCGGTCTTGTCGTTCTGAGTGGCGAAGTTCTTCAGCGTGATGGTCTGCGACTGGCGCGAGGGGAACGACGACGAGGCCGAAATCTGGATGGTCACCTGGCTCATGCCGTCCCAGGGCTCAACCTCGACATACTCGTTGGCGTGGAGAACGCCTTTGGCGATGCCGCCGGCGAAGACGGGAGCCTTGTAGGAGGCGTTGGCGACGGTGAACTCAGAGGGCTCGGAGACGAGGGTGTTGCCGTTGAGCGTGGCGGTCACGCGGGCATAGTAGCGGCGGCCGTTCAGCAGGGTCTTGGCGGGGATGGTGACGGAGTTGTCGGCGGTCTCCAGGGTGTAGACGGGGCTGGACATCGACGAGGCAGTGGACAGCTCGAGCTTGAACTGAGTGCCGGCGCCGCCCTTGGTCCATGAGATTGTCGGGGTTACGGACACGCCGGTTGCTGAGGCGGCGGGAGCGAGCACGCGCAGCTGGGGAGCCACGAAGTTGGTGGGTTTGGAAACGACGGGAGTGCCGCCCACGGGGGTCAGGCGCACGCGCCACCAGTAGGTCTTGCCGGCCTCGAGGCCTGCGACCTGAGTCATGGAGACGGTGCGGGCACCGCCGGCGCTGACAGTTGCCATGATGTCGGAGAAGGCCTCGTCACGGGCAATCTCGACGGTCGAGCGGCCGGCAGCCGACTCCCACTGGAAGTCGAAGAGGATGTCGGGCTCGGCGCCGTGAGCGGGATAGGTGTGGCGGGGAGCCTCGGCGGTGACGGGGCTCATGCCGACGCCGATGGGCGACGACTCGTTGCCGTAGCGGTCGTATGTTGCCACGAACCAGTCGTAGTCGGCGGCGTCGGAGGGCAGGTCGTAGGAGTTGGTGTACGTGATGCCGTGGAGGTCGGCGATGTCATAGCCGAAGCCGGCGGCGTCGGCCTTGGGATGGGCATAGACGGTATAGCGCATGCCGGGAATCTCGGTCCAGGAGAGTGTCGAGCCGGAGACGGAAACGTTGGAGGGCATCTGCGGGGTCTCGATTTTGCTCCATGTGCGCAGGGGCGTCAGCGCTTTGGTGGGATAGGCGCCCTGCTGCATGTTGTTGCCGAAGGGCATGCGGGTGCCGAAGACGTTCTCGGAGTTGTTGACCCACTGATACTGGTGGAAGAAGACCATGCCGCCCTCGCAGTAGGTTGCGTTCTGGCGGTTCACCTCCTGCTCGCGGATGAACTCGGAGGTCTTCACGGTGGAGACAACGTCGGAGATGTCGACCGAAGGATAGTAGTGGCGGTTGAACTTGCGGGCGGCGTTGTTCCACCACTCGTCGAGCTCGTTGAAGCGGCTGGGCCAGTAGACCTGCGGCGAGATGAAGTCGATGGTGCCGGCCTTGAGCCACTGCAGGGGGTCGGAGTAGATCTGGTTGTACTGCCAGTCGCCGGAGATGGAGGGCAGGCCGTACTCCGAGGTCACGTTGGCGGGCGATGCCACGCCGGCGGGCGAGATGCCGAAAGCCACGTAGGGCTTCACGGCCTTGATGCCCTCGTTGACGCGCTTCACCATCTCGTTGACGTTGGCGCGGCGCCAGTCGGCGAAGGACAGGCCGTTGCCCTTCTGCTGCCAGAGGGCATAGTCGGGGGCGTCGGTGCCGGTCGATGTGCCGCCGGCGGGATAGAAGTAGTCGTCGAAGACAACGCCGTCGACGTCATACTTGGTGATGCAGTCGACGATGACGTCGACGATGCGCTGCTTCACCTCCTCCATGCCGGGGTTGAGCGTGGTCTGCTGCGAGTTCTTGATGAGCCAGTCGGGATGGGTGTTCTCATACTCGTTGGCGCCGGAGTAGGAGACGTTGTTGTTGTAGCGGTAGGGGTTGAACCAGGCGTAGACCTCGATGCCGTTGGCGTGGGCGGCTTTGATGTACTCCTCGAAGGGGTCGACGACGGGAGCCTGGCCGCGTGAGCCGGCGGCTTTGGCCGACCAGGGCTCGTAGGCCGAGTTGTACATGGCGTCGCAGTTCGAGCGCACGTGGTAGTAGAGAACGTTGATGTTCTGTTTCTTGTAGGAGGCCATGCGCTGGTTGAGAATGCGCAGGGTGTTGGCTTTGTTCTGCTCGGTGATGGGCGACGAAGGCCAGCCGCCGGTGAGATAAGCAGAGACCCAGATGGCGCGGTGCTCGCGTTCGGGGACGCCGGCAGCGGCGGCGGGGACGCTGTTCGAGACGGCCACGGCGGCCAGCAGGGCTGCGGCTGCGGCGCCGCGGAGTGCTGTTGTTTTCATTGCTGTTTGTGTTGTGGGGAGAGACGGGTTTTATTTGTTACGAGAAACTCGTCCGGGCCCCCGCGATAGGGGTCCGAACGAGTGAGTCATATCAGCTGATGGTCGGACTCGGGCCGCACATCAGAAGAGTTTGGTCTTGTTGGGGTTGATGCAGACGCCGGTTGCGGCATCGTTGCTGTCGCCGTAGTGCTGAACCTTCTTGGTGGCGGGGTTGTAGTAGCAGATGCCGGCAGCAAGTTTCGAGTCGTCAGTAGCGGTGGGACGGAAGGCAAAGTAAACATAACCTGTCTCCTTGTCCACAGCCAGCTGGGTTGTGAAGAGGCCCTCGTCGGCAGTTGTGTTGACGGGGTCGGCCGACATGGCTTTCGAGAAGACGCCCTTGGCAGAGAGTTCGATACCCTCGTTGATGCCGGGGAGGTTGTAGTGGTAGAAGCCCGGAGTGGTGCCGTCGGTGCGCCATACGTAGAGGGCGTTGCGGCTCTCGTCAAGAGCAATTGCGCGGGGCTTGCCGCCGTTCAGGAGCACTACGGAGGGCACGGCCACGGCTGCGGCCTCGGCCTGAGTCTTGTAGATGTCGGAATCCTTGAAGCGGTAGATGCCGGCGCCGTTGTAGATCTTGGCCATCCACCAGTAGCCCTTGGAGTCGCGGCACAGCGAGGAGTTGATGGCACCGTAAGCCAGGGGACGGCCATAGAAGGGAATCAGCTCGTTCTTAGCGATGTAGCTGTCGCGCAGATAGGTGCTGCCCTGCAGGGTCTTGCCCTGAACCTCGCCGCGGGCGGTGAGTTCGATGCGTGAGAAACCGGTGTTACGGTCGGTGTAGTAGAGGTAGTCGCCAAGGCGGGACCGCCAACATTGGTGAGCACGGTGTTCACGCCTGTGCCGTCGGTGCGCATGGCATTGATGTAGCCGTCGCCCATCACGCCGTTCTCATCGTTGATGTAGTAGTACTGCTTGCCGGCGTCGATGATGTAGACCCAGCCGACTTTAGCATCGTTGCCTTCGGCGTCGGTGCCGTTGACGTCGGCATACTGCAGTTCCATGACAGTGTTGCCGGCCGATACGCCCAGGTCGTAGGGCAGAAGTTTCGTGCCCTTGGGGAGTG
>SFOH01000062.1 GCA_004552485.1 Bacteroidales bacterium
TTTTTTGCATCTCGTCCCGGGGGCCGAACGCAAAGCGCCCCGCAGGAGGGTGGGTCTCATCCTCTGCGGGGCGGCTTTTTATGGGACGGGGTCAGGCGGGAGCCGCTCAGAGCGACTGGATGCCGCTGACGGTGACGTCGCGCGAGATTTTGGCAATCATGCCCTGGAGGGCACGGCCCGGGCCAATCTCGATGAACTCGGTGGCGCCGTCGGCAATCATGTTGCGGACTGAGGCGGTCCAGCGCACGGGGGCGGTGAGCTGGGCGATGAGGTTGCCCTTGATTTCGGCGGGGTCGGTGTGGGGCAGTGCGTCGACGTTCTGGTAGACGGGGCATGCGGGCACTGAGAACTCGGTGTGGTCGATGGCCTCGGCGAGTTCGGCGCGGGCGGGCTCCATGCAGGGGCTGTGGAAGCCGCCGCCCACTTTCAGTTTGATGGCGCGCTTGGCACCGGCCTCGGTGAGGGCCTGACAGGCGGCGTCGACAGCGGCGATTTCGCCGGAGATGACGAGCTGGCCGGGGTTGTTGTAGTTAGCGCAGGCGAGGACACCGGCGTTGAGCGAGCCGCACACTTCCTCGACTTTCTCGTCGGGGAGGCCGATGATGGCGGCCATGGTGGAGGGGTTGAGCTCGCAAGCGCGCTGCATAGCCTGAGCGCGGGCGCTGACGAGGCGCAGGGCGTCGGCGAACTTGAGGGCGCCGGCGGCAACGAGTGCGGAGAACTCGCCGAGCGAGTGGCCGGCGGTCATGTCGGGTTTCATCTCGCTCTCGAGGGCCTTGGCGAGGGCCACGGAGTGAATGAAGACGGCGGGCTGGGTGACGCGCGTCTGTTTGAGCTCGTCGTCGGTGCCGCTGAACATAATGTCTGTGATGCGGAAGCCCAGGATGTCGTTGGCTTCCTCCATCATGGCCTTGATGGCAGCGTTGCTGTCATACAGGTCTTTGCCCATGCCCACAAACTGTGAGCCCTGGCCGGGGAAAACAAATGCTTTCATTGATTTTATCCTATTTTTGTTGTTTCGGTTAGTTGTGGATGCCGCTTCGCGCCGGAACTGTTGCCGATGGTTAAAACGGGGCGCGCAGTCCCCAAAAAATGCAAAGCGGAGAAGTCACCTTAGAAAAAAGCGCTGCAAAGTTACTAATTTTTCAGAAAAATATTGTAACTTTGGACATTAAAATTGCACGGAGGCCGGCGCCGTCCCCCGCCGCGGCGTGTCCTCCGCCTCCCGCGTGCCGGCCTTCCGGCTTCGGAAACTATCGCCAATCTGATTACCTAACTCACTAAAAACCAGCATTATCATGATGTCAACAACGACTCTCATACCACTCTTATTCGGCCTCCGCGGCGCAGAGCTTATCTTTATTCTTGCAATCGGTCTGCTCATCTTCGGCGCCGCCCGTCTGCCCAAAATCATGCGCAACATGGGCCGCAGCGTCTATTCCTTCAAGCAGGGCATGGAGGAGGCCAAGGCCGAGATGAACAAGCCCGTGAAGAGTGCCGACGAGATTGTGCGCGAGCGCGAGGCCGCCGAGCACAAGGTGACGCCCACCGCCACCGCCAAAGACACGGACGGCCCCAACGACTGAGGTGCCGTCGCCCCGGCCGACACATCCGTCTGACCCTCACCCCTTTACGCGCCCCTCCTAAATGTCTGACAAAGAACGCGACATGACCTTCTGGGACCACCTGGGAGAGCTCCGCGGCACGCTCCTCAGAGTGCTGGCCACGGTGCTCCTCGCCGCCGTGGGCTTCTTCCTGATCATGCGCTGGTTCTTCGACAACGTCATCCTCTGGCCGTGCCGTCCCGACTTTCCGCTCTACGGCATGCTCTCCTTCCTGAAAGGCGACGGCGACTGGCTCCCCGACATGACCGACACAGCGTTCTCGATCTCGCTCATCAACGTGAAGCTCGGCACGCAGCTCATGACCCACTTCAGCGCCTCGTTCTATCTGGCCATCGTCTTCACCTTTCCCTTCATCATCTATCAGCTGTGGCGCTTCGTCGCACCCGGCCTCTACCCCAACGAGAAACGCGGCGCACGCAAGGCTTTTCTCTTCGGCAACATCATGTTCTACCTGGGCACGGCGCTGGGCTACTTCGTGGTCTACCCCCTGGCCCTGCGCTTCCTGAGCGAGTATCAGCTCAGCGACAAGATTCAGAACATGCTCACCCTCGACTCCTACATGGACTCGTTCTACACCACCCTGCTCTCCATGGGCCTGGTCTTCGAGCTGCCCCTGTTAGCGTGGATGCTCGGCAAGGCGGGCATCATCACGCGCCGCTTCTTCAGCCGCAACCGCAAGTATGCCGTCTTCTGCCTGCTCGTGCTCAGCGGCATCATCACTCCCACCTCCGACATCTTCACCCTCTTCATCGTCTTCGTGCCCCTCTACGCGCTCTGGGAGTTCTCGGCGCTGCTCGTGCCCAAGGGCGAGAAAGAGCCGGACAATGCCGGCGACGACAGCTCGGCCGGCCCGGCCAAGACCTGAGCACGTCCCCACACATCCCGGGCACAGAAAATTTTTACGGCCGCGGTCGCCAACATTGGCGGCCGCGGTCTTGTTATCTATGTGTCACATCGCACAAAAAAAACAAATTCATCAGTTATGGAAAAGACCCTCATACTGCTTCGCCACGGCCAGAGCGCCTGGAACCTCGAAAACCGCTTCACGGGCTGGACCGACGTGGAGCTCAGCGACAACGGCCGCAGCGAGGCGCGGCGTGCCGGCGAAGCGCTCGCCCGCGCCGGGATACGTCCCCGCTACTGCTTCACCTCATACCTCAAACGCGCCATCCACACCCTCGACATCGCCCTCGACGCCATGGACCTGTGCTGGCTGCCCGTCGAGAAAGACTGGCACCTGAACGAGCGCTGCTACGGCGCCCTGCAGGGGCTGAACAAGGCCGCCACGGCCGACAAATACGGTGCCGAGCAGGTGCACATCTGGCGTCGCAGCTACGATGTTCAGCCGCCGGCCCTCACCGCCGACGACCCGCGCTTCCCCGGCCACGACCCGCGCTATGCCCTGGTCCCCGCCGACGACCTGCCCCTGACCGAGTCGCTCAAGGACACGGTGCGCCGCGTGCTCCCCGCATGGGAAGAGCGCATCGTCCCCGCCCTCGACCTCTACGGCACTGTCCTCGTCTCGGCCCACGGCAACAGCCTGCGCGCCCTGGCCATGCAGTTGCTCGGCCTCTCGCCCGAACAGGTCGTCTCGCTGGAGATTCCCACGGCCACGCCCTGGATTTTCTCGCTCGACGAGCAGCTCCGTGTGCTCTCGAACCGCCGCCTCGAGCTCTGACGCCCGCGCCGGGAGCCCCGGACGGAGCGCGGCGCATTTGGTTTTTACGCGGAAATGTAGTAACTTTGTGGTGAAAATTGCGCTGTGACAGAAGCCACGGCCCCGAAGGGCCTGCTTTTGCCACCCTTAAAACATTGACACAGAACACAATAAAGCATTATGAGCAATACCATAGCCGAACTCTCTGAGCAGGAGAAAATCCGCCGCAACTCCCTTCAGGCAATGCGCGACCTGGGCATCGACCCCTATCCCGCAAATGAATTTCCCGTTAACGCTTTCACCGACGAAATCCGCGAAAACTTCCGTGACGACCAGGAGCCGCCGCGCCAAGTCTCCATTGCCGGACGCATCATGAGCCGCCGCATCATGGGCAAAGCCTCGTTCATGGAGCTCCAGGACTCGCACGGCCGCATCCAGGTCTACGTCTCCCGCGACGCCATCTGCCCCGGCGAGGACAAGACTCTCTACAACACGGTCTTCAAGAAACTCCTCGACATCGGCGACTTCATCGGCATCAAGGGCTACGTCTTCCGCACCCAGACGGGCGAAATCACCGTCCACGCCGAAGAGCTCACCGTCCTGGCCAAGAGCCTGCGCCCCCTGCCCATCGTCAAGATGAAGGACGGCGTGGCCTACGACGCCTTCGAGGACCCCGAGCTGCGCTACCGCCGCCGCTGCCTCGACCTGGTGGTCAACAAGGGCGTCAAGGAAATCTTCGTGAAACGCTCGCGCATCATCGCCGCCATGCGCCGCTTCTTCGACGAGGCCGGATTCATGGAAGTGGAGACGCCCATCCTGCAGGGCATCGCCGGCGGCGCCTCCGCTCGCCCCTTCATCACCCACCACAACAGCCTGGACATCGACATGTACATGCGCATCGCCACCGAGCTCTACCTCAAACGCCTGATTGTGGGCGGCTTCGACGGCGTCTACGAAATCGGCAAGAACTTCCGCAACGAGGGCATGGACCGCACCCACAACCCCGAGTTCACCTGCATGGAGCTATATGCCGCCTACAAGGACTACAACTGGATGATGCGCTTCACCGAGAAGCTCCTTGAGCACATCTGCCTCACGGTCAACGGCTCCACGGAGGTGAAGGTGGGCGACAACGTCATCTCCTTCAAGGCTCCCTTCCGCCGCGTGCCCATGATTGAGGCCATCCGCGAGAACACCGGCGTGGACATCACCGGCATGGACGAGGAGGAACTGCGCAGCACCGCCCGCTCCCTGGGCGTGGAAGTGGACGACACCATGGGCAAAGGCAAGCTCATCGACGAAATCTTCGGCGAGACCTCCGAGGGCAAGTACATCCAGCCCACCTTCATCACCGACTATCCCATCGAGATGTCGCCGCTCACCAAGCGCCACCGCGACAATCCCGAACTCACCGAGCGCTTCGAACTCATGGTCAACGGCAAAGAGCTGGCCAACGCCTACTCCGAGCTCAACGACCCCATCGACCAGTACCAGCGCTTCCTGGACCAGATGCACCTGGCCGAGAAAGGCGACGACGAGGCCATGATCATCGACCACGACTTTGTCCGCGCCCTGGAATACGGCATGCCCCCCACGTCCGGCATCGGCATCGGCATCGACCGCCTCGTCATGCTGCTCACCGGCCAGACCGCCATCCAGGAGGTGCTCTTCTTCCCCACCATGCGCCCGCAGAAGGCCGCCAAGAACGCCGCCGACGCCAACGCCGCCGAAGGAGAAGAAGAGTCCAAGAAAGACTGACGCGCCGCTCCCCCACCATCCCCATCTTTTCTCAACGAGACGTGTCACAACACCCCATCATTTCATTACCATGAATTTTCCGGGAAACATAGCCATTCTGGGCGGCGGAAGCTGGGCCACGGCCCTGGCCAAACTGCTGCTCGTCAACAACGAAACGATACACTGGTACATGCGGCGCGACGACCGCATCGAGGAGTTCCTGCGCCTGGGTCACAACCCCGCCTACCTCACCGACGTTGACTTCGACGTCAACCGCATATACTTCTCCAGCGACATCAACGAGGTCTGCGACCGCTGCGACACACTGGTGCTGGCCACCCCCTCGCCCTACTTCAAGGACCACATGGCCAAACTCACCACCGACATCAGCCAAAAGGCCGTCGTCAGCGCCATCAAGGGCATCGTCCCCGACGAAAACGTCCTCATCACCGACTATGTCCGCGACCACTTCGGCGTCTCACCCGATAAAACGCTGGTAATAAGCGGCCCCTGCCACGCCGAGGAAGTGGCCCTCTCGCGCACCAGCTATCTCACCATCGGCTGCGAGGACATCGACCGCGCCGCCGACTTCGCCCGCTGCATCCAGAGCAAGAACACCCACACCATCACCTCCAGCGACGTGGACGGCATAGAGTACGCCGCCGTCCTCAAAAACGTCTACGCCATCGCCGCCGGCATCATCCACGGCCTCAAGACCGGCGACAACTTCCTGGCCATGCTCGTCAGCAACGCCATCCGCGAGATGGAGCGCTTCATCGACGCCGTCAACCCGCGGCCGCGACAGATCTGCGACAGCGTCTACCTGGGCGACCTGCTGGTGACGGCCTACTCACGCTTCTCGCGCAACCACAACTTCGGCGCCATGATTGGCCGCGGCTATTCGGTCAAGGCCGCCAAGATGGAGATGGAGCAGACCGCCGAGGGATACTACGGCACCAAGTGCATCCACGACATCAACAAACGCTACGACGTGGAAATGCCCATCCTCGAGGGCGTCTACGACATCCTCTACCGCCGCATCAAGCCCGCCAACGCCATGCGCAAGATGGGCGAAAAGTTCACCTGACCCCTCCGCAAAAGCCCCCTCTCCGGGGCTTTTTGCGCTTCCCGGAACAATCGTCCCGGACCATACGTTTCACTTAGGATTGACATCAACAAACACATTATTATATTATGAGCAACATCAAACTTGAGACACAGAACGCAGTTACCGCCGCACAGCTCAGCGCCATCGCCGCTGACGAGCAGGCCGCCGTGAAAACCCTCGACACCGCCACCGGCGCCGGCAATGACTTCCTGGGCTGGACCGACCTGCCCGAGCGCACCGACTCCAAACTCCTCGACGACATTATGGACGCCGCACGCTCCCTGCGCAACACCTGCGACACTGTTGTTTGCGTGGGAATAGGCGGCAGCTACCTGGGTGCCAAGTTCGTCATAGAAGCGCTCAGCGGCAACTTCGCCGCCATGGAGCCCGGCCGCATCGGCGCTCCCAAAGTGCTCTTCGCCGGCCAGAACATCTCCGAAGACTACCTCTACGAGCTGACCGGCCTGCTCCGCAGCCGCAGCTTCGGCATCATCGTCATCTCCAAATCCGGCACCACCACCGAACCCGCCATCGCCTTCCGCATCCTCCGCGAGCAGCTTGAGGCTCAGGTAGGCCGCGGCGAAGCCGCCAAGCGCATCGTCGCCATCACCGACGCCAAGCGCGGCGCCCTGCGCGTCCTCGCCGACCGCGAGGGCTACCGCACCTTCGTCATCGAGGACAACGTCGGCGGCCGCTACTCCGTGCTCACCCCCGTCGGCCTGCTTCCCATCGCCGTCGCCGGCTTCGACATCCGCGCTCTCGTACAGGGCGCGCGCGACATGCACGCCCGCTGCGCCTCCGGCGACGACGTGGCCGCAACATACGCCGCAACGCGCAACATCCTCTATCGCGCCGGCAAAAAGATTGAAATCCTCGTCAACTTCTGCCCCCGCCTCCACTTCCTGGGCGAGTGGTGGAAGCAGCTCTACGCCGAGTCCGAAGGCAAGGACGGCAAGGGCATCTTCCCCGCAAGCGTCGATTTCTCCACCGACCTCCACTCCCTCGGCCAGATGATTCAGCAGGGCGAACGCACTGTCTTCGAGACCGTTGTCTCCGTCGACAAGGTTGACCACAGCGTCATCATCCCCGAGGACAAGGACAACCTCGACGGCATCAACTACCTCGCCGGCAAACACGTCGACTATGTCAACAAAATGGCCGAAAAAGGCACCGCCATCGCCCACATCGACGGCGGCGTCCCCAACATCCGCATCCAGCTCCCCGCCATCACCGAGAGCGTCCTGGGCAGCCTCATCTACTTCTTCGAGCGCGCCTGCGGCGTGAGCGGCTACATGCTCGGCGTCAACCCCTTCAACCAGCCCGGTGTGGAAGAGTACAAGCGCAACATGTTCGCCCTGCTCGAGAAACCCGGCTACGAAGAGGACACCAAGGCCATCAAAGCCCGCCTCTGAGCCATAGCATCTCCGGCGCTAAATCCCTAAGCCGCGCGCGTCAGAACACCCCGGCGCGCGCGGCCTCTTTTTCCTCCCCCACACTTCTCACCTCCCATGTCTGAACAACCGACAACCGGCCCCATCGGCGTCTTCGACTCCGGATACGGCGGCCTGACAATCCTGCGCAGCCTTCGCGAGACGCTCCCCGAATACGACTACCTATACCTCGGCGACAACGCACGCGCCCCCTACGGCACGCGCTCCTTCGACATCGTCACCGACTTCACCCGCCAGGCCGTCGACTACCTCTTCTCGCGCGGCTGCCCGCTCGTGATTCTGGCCTGCAACACCGCCTCGGCAAAGGCACTGCGCACAATCCAGCAGCGGTGGCTCCCCGTCAGCGACGACCCATCGCGGCGCGTCCTCGGCGTCATACGCCCCACGGCTGAGCACATCGGTCGCGTCAGCCGCAACGGCCACGTGGGCGTCTTCGCCACGCCCGGCACCATCGCCTCGCAGAGCTACAACATGGAGATTGCCAAACTCCACCCCGCGTTCACCGTCACCGGACACGCATGCCCGCTGTGGGTGCCACTCGTAGAGAACGGCGAAGCCGACGGCCCCGGCGCCGACTACTTCGTGAAAAAAGACATCGAGGCCCTGCTCCGGGCAGACCCCGACATTGACACAGTCATACTCGGCTGCACCCATTATCCCCTGCTGTACAACAAGATACGAAAACACATGCCGCAGCATGTCACCATACTGCGGCAGGGCGAAATCGTGGCCGAAAGTCTTGCCGACTACCTGCGGCGCCATCCCGAGATGGACCGACGCCTCACGCGCAACGCCACGGCAGAATTCCTGACGACGGAGTGCCCCGACCGCTTCTCGGCCCTGGCCGCGACCTTCCTCGACGACGACGTCGAGGCCTCGCGCGCAATCCTCTCTTAGTCAGCGCGTTGTGCGCGCCAGCGAGTAAGCTTGCAGCGTCAGCAGCATCGTGAGGACGGCGGCGATGAACCAGCACAGAATCGTCACCGTGCCGTCGGGCATGGCCTCGGCCACGCTCCCCAATATACGCGTCATGAACGCCAGCAGCACGGGCATGAACAGGGTGAACAGTGCGCCGCAGACAAAGCCTGTGAAGGCGGCGACAGCCAAGGCGCGGCGTCCCACACGGCGCTCGCGGCGCTCCATGGCGCGCACGCGGTCCACGGCGTCGAGGCGCGCCTCCATCCCGGCCATAAACGCGCTGTCTTCGGCTTCCGGCTCAGGCAGGGCGGCGAAAAGCTCGCGCAGGGCGCTGTCGTCGGCGTCGGTTACGGGCTGTATGTTTTTGTTCGTATCTTCCATAATGTCAGGAGTTTGAGGGTTTGAGAAGAGTTTGAAGGCGGCCGCGGGCACGCGAGAGCATCTTGCGCACGGCACCGTCCTCCGTGTCCATGATTGCAGCCACTTCCTTAGAGGCGTAACCCTCGAGATAGAAGAGAGTTACGGCGGCGCGCTCACGCCGTGGCAGCTCGGCCAAGGCCGCGTATAGCGCCTGATAGCGAAAGGCGCTGTCGGCCGTCGACTCGGAGGGCGTCGTCTCCAGCGCTGTCAGCGGCGCCGACGCTCGCTCGCGACGCCGCGACGAGATGAACTCGTTGACGGCGATGCGGCGTATCCACGTCGCGAACGAAGCCTGCCCGCGGAACGAGTCAAGGCTCAGATAGGCACGCAGATAGGCCTCCTGCGCGATGTCGTCAGCCTCAGCCCGGTTGCCCGAACAGAGAGCCGTCAGCAGACGCCTCAGCGCCGGCTGACTGCCCTTCACTTCTTGTATGAATTGCTGCCGGTCCATATCCGGTTTTTACTTGCCTTCTTTGAGGACGCTCTTGCGCGTGGCCAGATAAACAACGAGGTAGGCGATGCCGACGGCTGCGAGAATCAGACCGACCAACAGGAACGACGAATCGAGCGGGTCTACGAAGTAGTAAATCATGAAGCAGAGGCCGACAAGGAAGAAGATGAGACCGCGCAGAAGGCGGAGGCTCAGCAGACGGCGCGGCGTCATTGGCTGCTTCTTCATTGATTCGATGAGTTTGTCGGTATCAACCTTGTCGCTGTGGTTGATGGCTTCAATCATGACGCGGGCGCGCTGGTTCTCCGAGTTTGAGACCGAGCGGAAGATGATGGCCACAACGGCAATCGGCAGCACGCAGCACAGGAAAATAGGCACGAGAATGGGAACGAGATCTTCTACCATGATTCTATTATTTTTAGAGGGGTGATTTGATTAAATATTTTACAAACAATTTTCAGATTTTTGCGGAAGCCCGGCGCTCGGCACCGGTCTCGCTTTTGTGATCACATCCCTTAGACGCACCGCGCCTCCGAAATGTGACCGCCGCCCGCCTTTTTTTCAGAAAAATTATCCTTCGACCCGTATATTCGGGTTTATTTCAAGCAGTTGACGGATAAACTCGTCCTGCCGCACCGGCGAAATATAGATCGGCATGGCGCTTTTCAGCACCGACCGGTCGGTGAATCTGATGGCCAGCCGCTGGGTAGCCGACGTCGCCGCGCTCGCCATCAGGCCGGTGGTGCGCGTCACCGATGCAATCTTCCGAATCGGATAGCGGCTTGTACTCGGCCACACGTGCACGACCAGTTCGTCGCCGTCGACGAAATAGCACACCGACCGCAGCATGAGAACGATCGCGAAAATGAACGGCACGCCGATGGCAATCATCACCCACGTCGGAAACAGCACGTACATCACCACCATATAAGCGGTAATAGCGCCGACAAGCCCGTACGTCAGCCAATCCCACACGGACCGGTATTTCGTTCCATTGCATTTCATAGCCCCAAAGTTACTCATTTTCCCCGACATTAGCAGCGGAATCACGCAATTAGTAACGATTTTCGCCT
>SFOH01000015.1 GCA_004552485.1 Bacteroidales bacterium
GGAAATCCTTTGATGTAAACAAGAAAAGATGTGTAGGCGAGATCATTGAAGCCACGTTCTCAAACAAAACTTTGACATATAAACTGAAAGATAGTGCTACTAATGAAATTAAATTTGATGTTGCGACTGGCTTTAAAATGTCTGATACTGAGAACAATTACTCATATATAACTACTGACTGTAATAAAATACTATACTTGTGTGGTGATACGTCTAAATCATTTCATGCAATTCTTGTAATTGATGGTAAGATTTATCGATTTAACAAGTCATCTACTGCAGAAATTTTTAGTCGTAGAAGCGAATGGTTGAAGACTGAAATCGTAAAAATAAATACGAAAGCAGTGCTATAAATGTTTGAAACGTCAAAATTAAATAGCGTGTCAATTTTAAACAAGTGGCATGTGAGCCTAAAATTTGGTACACGCCCACTCAAAAACATTTTGTAACTCGCTGCTATTCTGCGCTAAA
Organism: Bacteroidales bacterium; assembly: GCA_004552485.1. Taxonomy (GTDB): domain Bacteria; phylum Bacteroidota; class Bacteroidia; order Bacteroidales; family Muribaculaceae; genus CAG-873. The sequence goes on from SFOH01000015.1 coordinate 472, forward strand.
CCGTCTAAAAAAAAGAAGACCGCGAGCGGATCACTTAAAGTCACCGAGGTTTCGGTGACTTTTTTGTGTCTGAGGGAGAATGTTCGTAAATTTGGGATTAGCGGATTTACGCAACAACATTGGGGATGATTTATGTGATTTATGTAATGAATGTTACGTATGTGGAGGCGGAGGCCACATAAATTACATTCGAAACATAAGAAACATCCAAAACATAAGAGACATAAGAGGCATAAGAGGCATTGAGGCTTAATAGCCGCGGGTGTTGCGGCGGGCACGGGTCATGGCTTCGCGGATGCCGCCGTTAGCGATAAAATCTTGTTCGAGGGTTTTGAGGACCTTGGCCAGCATTGCATCCATCTGATGGATGATGGTGAGCATGATGTTGGCGACAGTCTCGTCCGAGCGGATTTCGCATTTCCCTACATAATCGCGGGGGTCGACATGGCTGCGGGCATAATTTCGCACTGCGACGGTGCGAGCGTCTTCTTTGGCCCAAATCTCACATTTGTGCTGGCGCAGAAAATCGGCATAATCTTCGCCGAGTTCTCTCACCGAACCGCGAGCCACGCTAATCAGCTTGATGCACATTTCGGCAGAGACCGTGCCATCGCTCACCCCCTCTACGATGTTTTGTTTGCAGGAGCGCGCCGCCTGACGCATCTGGTCAATTGTCCGGGAGCCGTGAGGCAAAGCGCGATAAATGAACATTTCCGTAACGTCGCATAAAATTACCGACTTTTGATACACGCTCCAATTAGCGTAATCACCTGTGATTTTCAAAAAAGCATTCATAGAACAAGGGATATGTCTGGGGATTAGTGGGGCGGATGGAGGCGGAAGAGGAGGGATTGGAGGAGGCCGCGGGTGAGGAGGTAGAGGATGAAGGCGAGCCAAAGGGCATGGTTGCCGAGGGCGCGGGAGAGGGTGAACCAGGTGATGTAGAAGACGCACATGGCGGCGGCCATGGACAGGAGCATGCCGCGGGTGCGGGTGAGGCCGACGTAGATGCCGTCCCACAGGAAGGACATGAAGCCGGCGAAGGGGACGGCGACGGCCCAGAGGCGGTAGTCAGCGGCGGTGCGCAGGACGCTCTGTTGGTTGGTGAGCAGTCGCATGATTCCCTCTCCGCAGAGGTAGTAGATGACGGTGACGAGGGCTGCGGCGGCGAGACCGATGCGCATTAGCACGCGCACGAGGCGGTGGAGGCCTGCCGTGTCGCGGGCGCCGTGGAATTTGCCGGCCAGGGCTTCGCCGGCGAAGGCGAATCCGTCCATGAGGTAGCTGAAGAGTATGAAGAGCTGCATGATGATGGCGTTGGCGGAGAGGGTGTCGACGCCCATGGTTGCGCCGGCGTGGGTGAACCACACGGTGACGGCGACGAGGCAGAGTGTGCGCAGGAAGATGTCGGTGTTGATGGCGAAGAAGTGTCGTAGGGCGCGCATTTGCAGGAGTCCGTGTCGCCATCCGGTGGCGGTGATGCGTCGCAGGCGGCGCGAGAGGAGGAGGATGCCTGTTGCGGCGCTGACCCATTGGGAGATGGCGGTGGCGGCTCCGACGCCGCGCACGTCCCAGCCCAGGCCGTAGACGAACGCGAGGTTGAGGATGATGTTGAGGGTGTTTGCGACGAGGGCCATCCACAGTATTGGGCGGGATGTCTGCATGCCGAGGAACCATCCGGAGAGGGCGTAGGTCATGAGCAGTCCGGGGGCGCCGAGGATGGCGACGCTGAAGTATTGGCGGGCGGGCTCGCGGGCTGCGGAGTCGGCGTCGATGAAGTTGAGGATGTGTGTGCCCAGGGACGGGGAGAGGGCTATCATGAGCGTGCCGGCAAGGAGGGCTATGAGCATGGCTCGGGCGAGGGTGCGGACACACTCGGCGCTGTCGCCTGCGCCGTAGGCCTGTGCGGTCATGCCGGAGGTGCCCATGCGGAGGAATCCCATGAGCCAGTAGAGCATGTTGAACATGACGGCTCCGACGGCGATGGCGCCTATATAAACAGAATTGCCGATGTGGCCAACGACGGCCACATCGACAAGACTGAGCAGGGGCGTGGTGACATTGGTGGCGACTGCCGGCCACGCCAGTGCGAGGATTGTGCGTGTGAGTGATGAGGGGCGACTCAGCGCTTTTTGCCCATGCATGAGTGGAAGTAGAGATAGGCGATGAGCAGGGCGTAGGCTCCGACGCCGAGTATCTGGGGCATGAACTCTCCGCCGGTGTCGGGCACTTCCCAGCCGCACATGATGGTGACGGCGGCAAAGACGCCGAAGAGGGCACCGCCGGCGATGAGGCCTGAGGAGATGAGTGTGCCGCGGTCGGTGCGCTGTTTGCAGACTTCCTGGTCTTTGGAGCTGTGCGCTACGAGCCAGCTGACGATGCCGCCGACGAGGAGGGGCGTGTTGAGGGAGAGGGGGAGGAACATGCCCATGCAGAAGGCGAGGGCGGGAACGCCGAGCCAGTTGAGGATGACGGCGAGGACGGCGCCGGCGATGTAGAGGAGCCAGGGTGTTTCGCCGCCCATCATCATGGGTTCGATGACTTTGGCCATGGCGTTGGCCTGGGGTGCCTGGAGGGCGTTGGGGCCGTCGAAGCCGTAGACCTGGTTGAGCATCATGATGACGCCGCCGACGGTGGCTGCGGAGACGAGTGTGCCGGCAAACTTCCATGTCTCCTGTTTGCGGGGCGTGCTGCCGAGCCAGTATCCGATTTTGAGGTCGGTGACGAATCCGCCGGCCATTGCGAGGGCTGTGCAGACGACGCCGCCGACGACCATTGCGGAGACCATTCCGGAGGTGCCGTCGAGGCCGATGGCTACGAAGATACCTGAGGAGATGATGAGTGTCATGAGTGTCATGCCGCTGACGGGGTTGGAGCCGACGATGGCGATGGCGTTGGCGGCGACGGTGGTGAAGAGGAATGAGATGAGGACGACTACGACCCAGGCGATGAGTGCCTGCCAGAAGGTGTGGATGACGCCTAACCAGAAGAAGATGAAGACGGCGACGAGTGCGAGGATGATGAAGTAGGTGATGTGCTTCATGGAGATGTCGGTCTGCCAGCGGATGGTGCGGCGGGCACCGGCTCCTCCGCGCATTTCGCGGCCGGCGAGGCCGACGGCCTGTCGGATGATGGGGAAGCTTTTGATGATGCCGATGATGCCGGCCATGGCGATGCCTCCGATGCCCATGAGTCGTGCGTAGTCTTTGAAGATTTGGTCGGGGCCCATGGCTTGTATCTGGGGGGCTCCGTATGTGCCCATGAGGGGTATGATTATCCACCACACGAAGATTGAGCCGGCGAAGATGATGAACGAATAGCGCAGGCCGACGATGTATCCCATGCCGAGGACGGCGGCGGTGGTGTTGGATGAGAAGGCGACTTTGAACTTGTCGGCTAGGGCCTGTCCCCAGGTGTAGGCCTGGGTGGTGATTGTCTCGGCCCACCATCCGAATGTGGCGACACAGTAGTCGTAGATGCCGCCGATGAGGGCTGCGATGACGAGGAGTTTGGCCTGTCCGCCGCCGCTCTTGGAGGCTGACTGTCCGGAGGCGAGGACCTGGGTGGTGGCAGTGGCTTCGGGGAAGGGGTACTTGCCGTGCATGTCCTTGACGAAGTACTTGCGGAAGGGGATGAAGAAGAGGATGCCGAGGAATCCGCCGAGCAGCGAGCTGAGGAAGATCTGCGTGAAGTTGACGGTGATTTCGGGGTGTGTGCTCTGGAGGATGTAGAGTGCGGGGAGGGTGAAGATTGCGCCGGCGACGATGACGCCGGAGCAGGCGCCGATGGACTGTATGATGACGTTCTGTCCGAGGGCGTCTTTCTTGCGAGTGGCGCCGCTGATACCTGCGGCGATGATGGCGATGGGGATTGCGGCTTCGAAGACCTGTCCGATTTTGAGGCCGAGGTAGGCGCAGGCGGCGCTGAAGATGACGGCCATGACGAGGCCCATGGCGACGGAGTAGGTGGTGACTTCTTTATAGGAGCGCGCGGGGTGCATGAGGGGCCGGTATTGTTCGTCGGCACCGAGTTCGCGGAAGGCGTTCTCGGGAAGTTCCACGGGGTCGACGTCGGCGGGGGGAATGGTGTCGGGGTCGATGCCGGGGTATTCGTTTTTTTCGCTCATAGGAGTGGATGATTGGGGTTTGTGGTGGTTAATTGTCGTGAGGAGTTGGTGTTCTCAGCGGGGAAGGTTATCTGCGGCCTTTCTTGGAGCTCTTGGAGCCTTTCTTGGAATCGTTGGCTTTCTGTGCTTTGGGGATGATGAGTTTGTTGCCGGGTTTGATCATGTTGTCCTTCATGTGGTTGGCTTTCTTGATGTCCTCGACGCTGACGCCGTTTTTCTTGGCGATGTTGTAGAGGTTGTCGCCTTCTTTGACGCTGTGCTGAGTGGTCTTGGCGGTCTGACGCTCGCGCTTAGACTCTTTCTTGGAGTCTTTCTTGGAGTCGCGTTTGTTGCGGCCCTTGTCGTCTTTTTGGGCGTCGCGTTTGGAGTCTTTGCGCGACTCGCGCCATGACTCGCGTTTGGAGTCTTTCTTGGAGTCTTTCTTGGATTCGCGGGCGTTGGAGCACTGTGCGTCGCGGGAACTATGGCGTGATGACGAGCCGGAGGCTATCTCGCGGCTGTCGTCACGTGTGGTGGTCTTTTTGGAGGCTGAGGCCTGGACGGGAGCTTCTTTGGCGGCAGGCTGGGTCTTTGTGGCGGGCTTGGCCTGAGGCGCGGGCTGCAGCACGTTGGGCTTGTAGGTGTTGCTCTTGGGCTGGGGCACTTCGGGCTGGGCTTTGTGGGCACGGTCGGCCTGGGTGCGCGCGGGAGCGGGAGGTACGGGGGTGCTGGAGGCCTTGGGTGTCTCGTGGCGTGCGGGGGGCTCGGGAACGTAGGAGTTGGAGGTGGCTGTGGAGGCCACGGTGGTGGTCTCGGCGGCGGGAGCGGCGGCGACGAAGCGGCGGCGTACGGTGTTTATCTTGAGGGTCTGACCTTTGGTGACGTTGCCGTCGAGGTCGTTGGCTTCGGCGATGTCTTTCTCGGAGACGCCATAGCGGGTGGCGATGGAGGCGAGGGTCTCGTTGCGGCCCACTTTGTGGTATTTGACGACGACGTCTTCGACAAAGGTGCCTTCGGAGGGCTGGGGCTCGGCGGCGGCTGTCTCCTCGGGAGCGGGCGGTGTTACCTGTTCCATGGTCGTTATCTTGTTGCGGGAGTTCTTGGAGGAGCCGGGCTCGACGACGAGGCGGCGCGAGTAGCGGTCGGCGTCATGGTTGGCGATGCTGTCCTCGTTGAAGACGTACCAGTCGATGAGTTTGTAGGGCAGGGCGAGGGTGTAGGGGCGGTCTTTGGAGCCGGGGATGATGTCGGTGCGGTACTGGGGGTTGAGGCCGCGTATCTCGTCCATGGGGATGCCGAGGACGTCGGAGATCTGCTGGAAGTGGATGCGTTTGTTGATTTTGACGGTGTCGACCACGAGGGGTTTCTTCATGACCACGGGCTTGATGTTGTGTTTGTCGTAGTAGGTCATGATGTAGTTGGCGGCGATGAAAGCGGGGACGTAGCCGCGTGTCTCGGAGGGGAGGTAGCGGTAGATTTCCCAGAAGTCGGCGGAGGGATTGCCGGCACGGCGGAGGGCTTTGTTGACGTTGCCGGGGCCGCAGTTGTATGCGGCGATGGCCAGCGACCAGTCGTTGTAGGTCTCGAAGAGCTGTTTGAGCAGTCGTGCGGCGGCTTCGGAGGAGCGGTAGGGGTCGCGGCGTTCGTCGACGAGCGAGGAGACTTCGAGGCCGAGGCCTGTCGCGGTGGAGGGCATGAACTGCCAGAGGCCGCCGGCGCCGGCGGGGCTGACGGCGGTGGGGTTGAGGGCGCTCTCGATGATGGGGAGATACTTCAGCTCCTGGGGCACGCCGTATTTCTCGAGGGCGTTCTCGAAGATGGGCAGGTAGTAGTGGTTTTTGCCGAGGAGGGTGGAGACGAGGCTCTTGCGTTTGTCGGCATACATATTAATAAATGAGCGGACCTCGTTGTTGTAGGGCATGTGGATGACCGTGTTGATGTTCTTGAGGCGCTCGATATACTCGGCTTCGGTGGTGGCCACTGAGGGGCGTGAGTCGGCGTTGGGGTCGACGGTTGCGTAGTTGCGGACGTACCATAGGCCCATGATCGAGTCCATGTTCTCGGCACGGAGGCTGGGCAGGTTTGTGTCTTCGGCGGGAGCCTGTCGGTTAGGGTCGATTTCGAGTACTGATGCCACGCGGGCTGCTGCGCGGGGAGCGGTGCGCGGGGCACGGCGCGGGGCGTTGCGGGGTCCGGCAAAGGCGGCTCCGGCAATGAGGCATACGGCGGCAGTGGCGAGGCAGATGGTCAGTTTATTCTTCATTGGTCTTGTGTTTTTTTGAGGGTAGAGAGAGTTGAGGAGGAGAGTGAATGGGGGGGAGAGGGTTAATATTTAATGTTGTGTTAGATGCGTTGTCAGAAGTTGAGGGCCCACGAGAGGCCTATGCCGGGGAGGCGGTTGCGGGCGTCGGGGATGACTGCGGGGGTGACGTCCATGGAGAGTTCGGGGGTGATGTCGAAGTGGCTCAGCGAGGCGTCGACGTAGGCGTCGACCATGGCCAGGAAGTAGACGCCGACCATGCAGATGATGCAGAGATCGCGGTTGCGTCGGTAGTAGTCCTTGCGGCTCTTGAGCAGTTTCTGCAGCCATGAGCGGTCGAGGCTGCTCTCTTCGGTGCCGGGCGGGAAGAAGTTCATGTAGGAGTTGGTGGACGGGTCGTTGTCCATGACGTCGCGGTAGGCCTTCTGATAGTCATTGAGCATGTTGTTGTTCCATGACGTTGCGTAGCCGAGGCCGAGGTATCCGCCCACGATGATGGGGAGTTTCCAGTAGCGGCGGTTGTAGATTTGTCCCAGGCCGGGGAAGAGTGCCGACATCCACACGGCGCGCGTGGGGTCGGGGTTGAACGTTGTCTCGCGTTCTTCCCACTCGTTGAAGCGGCTGAGGGGGTCGTAGGCAGCGGCCACGGGGACGGTGTCGGCGGCGGTGACCACCATTGAGTCGCCGTGCATGACGAATGCCTCGGTGACGACGGCCTCGGGCTCGGCGTCCGGGGTGTCGGGCGTCTCGGGGTACTGTGCCGCGGCGGTCGCGCTCAGGCTCAGCGCCAGGGTGAGTGTTATGTTTCTGAGGAACTTCAATTTGCTGCTTTGGAGAGATTGTCGAAGATGGTGATGAGGTGCTCGAGCTCGTCGTCGTTCTTGAAGGGGAATGTTATGGAGCCTTTGCCCGATTCGTTGCAGACGAACTTGACGGGGGCTCCGAAAGCTGAGGAGAGGTGGCGTTTGAGCACGTCGAAGTCTGAGCTGTTGTAGCGTGAGCGTGCGGGCTTCTTGGGCTGACCGCCTCCGGCAGCAGCTGCGGCTCCGTTCTGCCACTCTTTGGCGAGCTCTTCGACGCGGCGCACGCTGAGGCCGCTGCGGAGGATCTCGTTGTAGAGTTTGAGCTGGAGCTTGGGGTCTTCGAGGCTGAGCAGTGCGCGGGCGTGGCCCATGTCGACGCGTTTGTCGCGCAGGCCGAGCTGTACCTCGGCGGGTAGGCGCAGCAGGCGCAGGAAGTTGGCGATGGTGGCGCGTTTCTTGCCGATGCGCTCGGAGAGGCGCTCCTGCGTGAGGTTGTACTGGTCGATGAGCTTGCGGAAGGTGAGGGCAATCTCAATCGCGTTCAGGTCTTCGCGCTGGATGTTCTCGATGAGGGCCATCTCGGTGAGCTCGGCTTCGTTGGCGGTGCGTATGTAGGCGGGCACGGAGCTGAGGCCGGCCATGCGTGCGGCACGGTAGCGGCGCTCGCCGGCGATGATCTGATAGGTGTCGGGACCGCTCTTGCGCAGCGACAGGGGCTGGATGATGCCCAGCTCGCGGATTGAGCCGGCAAGCTCCTTGAGGGCTTCGTCGTCGAAGAATGTGCGTGGTTGGTCGGGGTTGGGCGTTATCTTGTCGATGGGGATGTCGTTGATGGCCGAGGAGCCGCGTGCGGGCATGTCGTCCATGGATATCAGCGAGTCGAGACCGCGTCCCAGACCGGTACTGCGTTTTGCCATTTATCTGTTTGGTTTATTATTGTGAGCCGTGGTCAGCGGCGCGTTGTCGTTTCTGACGGGGCTGTCGTGGGGTTCATTTAGCGGCGGCCGTGCGGGCTGCCTTGTTCTTCTTGTGTTTCTTGATGAGTTCCTTGGCCAGCTGCACGTGGCTTGTGGCGCCGCGGCTGTCGGGGTCGTAGAGGATGGCGGGGAGGCCGTGGCTGGGTGCCTCGGAGAGGCGGATGTTGCGGGGGATGACGGTCTCGAACACCAGCGAGGAGAAGTGGCTCTTGAGGTCTTCGTAGATCTGATTGGCCAGGCGCAGGCGGCTGTCGTACATGGTCAGCAGGAAGCCCTCGATTTCGAGGTCGGGGTTGAGGCTGTTCTTGATGATGCGTATGGTGTTGAGCAGCTTGCTGATGCCCTCGAGGGCGAAGTACTCGGCCTGGACGGGGATGATCACGGAGTCGGCGGCGGTGAGCGCGTTGACGGTGATGAGTCCCAGCGAGGGAGAGCAGTCGATGAGTATGTAGTCGTATTTGTCTTTTATCGGTGTCAGCAGCCGCCAGAGCACGTGCTCGCGCTGGGGCTGGTTGATGAGCTCGAGTTCGGCGCCGGCAAGGTCGATGCGGCTGCCCACGAGCTGGAGCCCGTCGATGCATGTGTCTACCTGCGAGCCGTCGATAGGATAGTTGTCAGCCAGGCACTCATAGATGGACGAGGTCATGGACCCCGGGTCTATGCCGTAGCCCGACGTGGCGTTTGCCTGGGGATCAGCGTCAATGATGAGCACCTTCTTGCCTTCCTTGGCAAGCGATGCCGCAAGATTGATTGTGGTGGTGGTTTTGCCCACACCGCCTTTCTGATTGGCGATAGCAATAATTTTACCCATGAATCTATGTTGGAGTTAAATCATTCAGTTTAGTCGGCAAGCGTTCCGGAGCCTGCTCCCGCACGCTGCGTTTGCAACTGCAAAATAAGTAAATTTTTGTGGAACAATCAAATTATTGTTCCACAAATAACATTATTTGTTGAAAAGTGCCCCCAAATGTTGAAAAACCTAAAATTCCGGGCCCTCCCTAATGCCCTAACGCCTAACGCCCCGCCGCATTTGTATTTGCTTGTTTGCCGGGAATTGCGTACTTTTGCAGTCACCTCTTTTAATAAGAGCCTTATCGCTATCACTTGAAATTAATAACTTCTTACCTTACAACCCCCTATGAACAAGAAACATATCATGGCTGCCGCCGCTGCCGCGCTGTGTGCCTCGTCGGTTGCCTTCGCTGACATCCCCATGGCCTACTATGCCTCGCTCGACGGCAAATGCGGCCAGGAACTCAAGACCGCTATCCACAATCTTGTGTCGACCTCCGTCAAGATGCTCTCTTACGGCTCCGGCCAGGACCACACCTGGTGGGGATTCTACGTCACCGACTTCAAGATGGACGGCACCAAACGCCAGGTCATCGACCGTTACAGCAACGAGACGTTCTACTTCGGCAACCGCGGTTCGTCTGTCTCCGGCATGAACATCGAGCACTCCTTCCCCAAGAGCTGGTGGGGCGGCACGTCGAACAACGCCTATAAGGACCTGTTCAACCTCATGCCCTGCCAGAAGAGCATCAACACCTCCAAGAGCAACTACGGCATGGGCGTGGTCACCAATGTCACCACCGAAAACGGCTGCACCAAGGTGGGCACCGGTGCCGACGGCATCAAGCTCTGGGAGCCCGCCGACAAGTGGAAGGGCGACTTCTCGCGCGGCTACATGTACATGGCCACGGCCTATCAGGATTTCACTTGGGAAGGTCAGGGCCTGAACTCTCTCCAGCAGGGCGCCTACCCCACCCTCAAACCCTGGGCCTCAGAGCTCTACATCAAATGGGCCAAGGCCGACCCCGTGGCTCAGATTGAGATTGAGCGCAACCAGGCTGTCGCCGACATCCAGGGCAACCGCAATCCCTTCATCGACTTCCCCAACCTCATGGAATATGTGTGGGGCGACTCAATCTCCACACCACTCAACCTGCGCACCACGCTCAAGTCGAGCGCTGTCTCCGGCGACTCCGGCGAGGATACTCCTAATCCCATTGTTCTCTACAGCGAGACGTTCAAGGAATCTGACGGCGGATGCACGGCTTCCGGCACCGCCGACATCTGGAAAATCAACAGCAAGTACGGCTACGTAGGCTCCGCTTACTACTCCAATGCCGCCCACGAAGCCGATGCCTCCATCACTACGCCCGTCATCAGCCTCAAAAACCTGCTGACGGCCACGATGTCGTTCTCGCACGCTGCTAACAAGCTGAGCTCTACCGTTCCCACCACGTTCTTCTCCGTCAGCATCATCAAGGACGGCGGCACACCCGTCGACATCTCCTCGAAGTTCTCATGGCCCAAGGGCACAAACTGGAACTTCGTGGACACGGAGATGGACCTCGCAGAGTACATCGGCCATGAAATCCAACTCGTGTTCCGTTACACGTCCACGGCCAGTGTCGCCGGCACATGGGAGATTACGAACCTCAAAGTCGGAGGCACGCAGACCGCCGGCATCGAGGACATCATCGTTCCCGACGACGCTGACAATGACGCCGACCTCAATGCCCACGTCGAGTATTACTCGCTCGACGGCCGCCGCATCGACCCCGCCACAGCCCGCGGCCTTGTCATCATCCGCCAGGGACGCCGCGTCACCAAGACCATCATCCGTTAAGACGCCACCATCCCCTACCCGCTTCAGTCCGACGCTGAAGCCCGGCTACGGAGCCACAGCCGGCACCCTTTCCGCGAGAGTGCCGACCGTGGCTCCCGCTGTTTCCGAGCGGCACTCTGAACCGGGCGAAAGAGGCTGTGAAATGGGGGGGATTGTCTATTTTGAGGCGGTCTAAATTGTTGAAAACTTTTGCCACCGCCAAAAACGTTGAGTCAGTGGCAAATACCGCCCCTTTGTCCCGCTGTGCCGAGCATTGACGAGGACGCTCAAGAGAGCCGAAACGCGCAGGCAGTTTGTTGAGTGTCAGCGATTTAAGCTGCATAACCACGATGTTTCACGGCACGGACTTTTCGGACTGGGCGTAACTCGCTGTTAATCACGCACATTACGACGTCGGGCATTTTTCCAAATTTTCGGCACTTGTTTTTGTCCTTTTTTATTCGCAATTTTGTATCGCAAAAAAGCATCGGGCACGACGCCGGCACGGCTTGCTACTACACCTCCGGCCAACGGCCTTTCCTCGGGAATACCGGCGCGCCTTACCTCGCTGCCGGAGGCCTTCTCCGCCCCCGCTGCTTATCAACTCTTTTTTATACCCCTATCATGACAAAGACGCATCAAGAGATGTGGGCCGCCTGTCTGCGCTTCATCAAAGACAACATAAAGGAAGAGGAATACAACGCCTGGTTCCGTGACATCACCTCGCTACGGTACGAGAACAACGTGCTGCACCTCTTTGTGCCCTCCGATGCGTTCGTTGACCTAATAGAGGAGAATTACCTGGGCGTGCTGGCGCAGGCCATACGCCGTGAGTTCGGCCCGGAAGTCAAGCTCAACTACTCCTACAACATCAAGGCCGGCGACCCGGCCACAGCCGTCGACCTTGCCTCGGCCCGCAGTGTCGGCGCCAAGGAAACGCCGGCCGCCCCGGACAATGCCGCCTCTGCCGGACACGAGGCCGCTACCATCGACTCGCACCTCTATCCGCGCTACACCTTCGAGAACTACTGCTGCTCGGAGTCGAACAAGATTGCCTATAACATTGCCGAGTCCATCGCCGAGAACCCCGACATCAAGACCTTCAACCCCTTCTTCATCTTCGGGCCTACGGGCGTGGGCAAGACCCACCTGGTGCAGGCCATCGGACTGCGCATCAAGGAGCACAATCCCCGCGCGCGCGTACTTTATGTTACTTCGCGCGAGTTCGAGCGCCAGTTCACCACCGTCTTCCGCGAAAAGGACGCCTCGGGACGCGCCAAGAGCGACATCAACCAGTTCTTCAACTTCTACCAGAGTATCGACACCCTCATTGTCGACGACATCCAGGACCTGCAGAACAAGGACAAGACACAGAACACATTCTATAATATATTCAACCATCTCCACCTCAACGGCAAACAGATCATCCTGTCATCCGACCGCTCGCCGGCCGAGATGGAGGGCTTTGAAGACCGCTTGTTAGGACGCTTCAAGTGGGGCGCCACGGTGGCCATGGACAAACCCGACGCTGTGCTTCGCCGCGATGTGCTGCTCCAGTCGGCCGCCCAGTCGGGCGTGGCCCTTCCGGAGGACGTGGTCGAGTACATCGTCACCAACGTCACCGAGAGCATCCGCGAAATCGAGGGCGTGCTGGCCTCGCTGCTCATGCACGCCACGGTCATGAATCTGCCCATCACCCTGGGGCTCACCCAGCGCGTGGTCTCCAACTCGGTGCGCGTGAGCCAGCGCAAGCCCGGCTTCGAAATGATAGCCCAGGCCGTCAGCTCGTTCTACGGCGTCGAGCCCGACGCGCTGTTCACCAAGAGCCGCAAGCGCGAGATAAGCGATGCGCGCCAGGTGGCAATGTACCTGGCCAAAAAGATGGTGAACATGCCTCTGACCACCATCGGCCACCACGTCGGACGCTCCCACGCCACCGTCATCTACGCCATCACCAACATCGAGCAGCGCATGGCCGTGGAGCCCCGCCTGCGCGACGATGTCACCAAAATCCGCGCCTCGCTCAGCGTCTGAGCCGCGCCGTTCCTCTCTTCTCATCCGTTTTTCTCTTTTACGCAATAACTAATAACCCCCCATATTATATTTACCGTGGAACGCAAGACATACAGTTACGATGAGGCCTACCAGGCCACGCTGAAATACTTTGACGGCGACGAGCTGGCCGCCCGTGTATGGGTGAGCAAGTATGCCCTCAAAGACTCTCAGACACACATCTTTGAGCTGACGCCCGACGACATGCACCGCCGCCTGGCCTCGGAAATCTGCCGCATAGAGCGCAAGTATCCCAACCCCATGAGCGAGGACGAAGTCTTCGAGCTCCTGCGCAACTTCCGCTACATCGTGCCCCAGGGCAGCCCCATGAGCGGCATCGGCAACGACCTGCAGGTGGCCTCGCTCTCCAACTGCTTCGTCGTAGGCCTGGACGGCAAGCCCGACTCCTACGGCGGCATCATACGCATCGACGAGGAGCAGGTACAGCTCATGAAACGCCGTGGCGGCGTGGGCCACGACTTCTCGCACATCCGCCCGAAGGGTATGCCCGTCAAGAACTCCGCCCTCACCTCCACCGGCCTCGTGCCCTTCATGGAGCGCTATTCCAACTCCACGCGCGAGGTGGCACAGGACGGGCGCCGCGGCGCCCTCATGCTCACCGTCTCAATCAAGCACCCCGACTCCGAGGCCTTCATCGACGCAAAGATGGAGCAGGGCAAAGTTACCGGCGCCAACGTCTCCGTCCGCATCGATGACGCCTTCATGCAGGCCGCCGTTGACGGCAGCAAGTACCTGCAGACCTACCCCGTCGACGCCAAACCCGGCGAGGCCCTCGTCTCCAAGGAAGTCGACGCCTCCCAGCTCTGGGGCAAAATCATCCACAACGCCTGGAAGTCGGCCGAGCCCGGCGTCCTGTTCTGGGACACCATCACCCGCGAGAGCGTGCCCGACTGCTATGCCGACCTCGGATTCCAGACCATCTCCACCAATCCTTGCGGCGAGATTCCCCTCTGCCCCTACGACAGCTGCCGCCTCCTGGCCATCAACCTCTACTCCTACGTGGTCAATCCCTTCACCGACAAGGCATACTTCGACTTCGACCTCTTCCGCCGCCATGTCGCCGCCGCCCAGCGCATCATGGACGACATCATCGACCTGGAGATGGAGAAGATCGACGTCATCCTCGAGAAGATTGAATCCGACCCCGAGACCGAAGAGGTCAAGGGCACCGAGCGCCACCTCTGGCACAAAATCAAGGCCAAGACCGGCAAGGGACGCCGCACCGGTGTGGGCACCACCGCCGAGGGCGACATGATTGCCGCCATGGGTCTGCGCTACGGCACCACCGAGGCCACCGACTTCTCCGAGAGCGTCCACAAAGCCCTCGCCCTCGCCGCCTACGGCTCATCGGTCAACCTGGCCCGCGAGCGCGGCGCCTTCGAGGTCTACGACACCGAGCGTGAGAAGAACAATCCCTACATCAACCGCCTGCGCGAGGCCGACCCCGCCCTCTACGAGGACATGAAGCGCTACGGCCGCCGCAACATCGCCTGCCTCACCATCGCCCCCACCGGCACAACATCGCTCATGACGCAGACAACGTCCGGCATCGAGCCCGTCTTCCTCCCCGTCTACAAGCGCCGCCGCAAGGTCAACCCCAACGAGGTGGACGTTCGCGTTGACCTCGTCGACGAGAACGGCGACTCCTTCGAGGAATACATCGTCTACCATCCCAAGTTCGTCGAGTGGATGAAGATTGCCGGCATCCCCGTGCGCCAGGACTACACCCAGGAAGAGCTCGAGGAAATCGTGGCCCGTTCGCCCTACTACAAGGCCACTTCCAACGACATCGACTGGCTCGAGAAAGTGCGCATGCAGGGCCGCGTGCAGAAGTGGGTCGACCACTCCATCTCCGTCACCATCAACCTCCCCTCCACCGTCACCGAGGAGCTCGTCAACAAGCTCTATGTCGAGGCATGGCGCTGCGGCTGCAAGGGATGCACCGTCTACCGCGACGGCTCGCGCACCGGCGTCCTCGTGGCCATGGAGAAGAAGAAGGACAAGAAGGCCGAGAACGCCGCCGAAAGCGCCGCAACGGGCCTCATCCCCACTCCCCACCCCATCAAGCGACCCATCGAGCTCGACTGCGACGTCGTCCGCTTCCAGAACAACAAGGAGAAGTGGATTGCCTTCGTGGGCCTCGTCGACGGCCGTCCCTACGAAATCTTCACCGGTCTTGCCGATGACGACGACGGCATCTTCTGCCCCAAGTCCGTCACCAAGGGCAAGATTGTCAAGACCGTGGACGCATCGGGCAACAAGCGCTACGACTTCGAGTTCATCAACAAACGCGGCTACCGCACCGTCATCCCCGGCCTCTCCGACAAGTTCAATCCCGAGTACTGGAACTATGCCAAACTCATCTCCGGCGTGCTCCGCTACGGCATGCCCATCGACCAGGTTCTCAAACTCGTCGGCGGCCTCGAGCTCGACAATCAGAGCATCAACACGTGGAAGATGGGCGTCGAGCGCGCGCTGAAAAAGTATCTCCCCAACGGCACCAAGGCCAACGGCCAGCGCTGTCCCAACTGCGGCGCCGAGACCCTCGTCTACCAGGAAGGCTGCCTCATCTGCACTACCTGCGGCACCTCCAAGTGCGGCTGACATCCGGTCACTTTCTGAATCAATCGCAACAATAAGAACCCGGCTGCGGAACGACACTCAAACGTGTCCCGCAGCCGGGTTTTTACGGTTGCAATAAAAGCGGGCTATGCTGCCCTACGGCATCAGAAGAAGTAGGCGGCACGCACCGTCCACTGGCGCGACTGTGCCGAGAAGTTGTCAAGCAGCTTCGTCTTCAGCGCATAGGTCATGCCCCACGTGTACTGCACCGTCAGCTGCCAGCGACGGAACAGCTCCATGCCGCCGCCGCACGTCAGACCCAGGTCGCCGCCCGAGAACTTGAACGCGTCGCCGCAGTTGTGCGCAACCTGGATGCTGAACTCCGGACCGCCGAACACCAGCGGCGCAATCTTGTCCTCCAGGCCGTTGAGGCGCGTGTACTTGAAGCGCAGGTGCAGCGGTATCGTGATGTTGTGGATGTAGACCTGCTCGTTGCCGAAGCCCAGCGACGACCAAATCTTGCGCTGGCCCAGGTTCACCTTCGCGCCCATCTGATTGTAGAGCAGGCCGAAGTCAAGGCCGAAGCCGATGCCCGGGAACATCATCTCGCCATTGATACCGCCCGTGTAGCCCACGGTGTTCGTGACCTCCACAAGGTCCTGCTTGAACTTGAGAGTGTTCATGGTGGGGCCCGCCGTCACGTTCCAGCGGAACTCGGCGTTGGCTGTCAGGGAGCCGAGGGCGGCCAGCACGGCCACGGCGGCTATTACTATTCTTCTTTTCATGTTCTGAATTGATTCTGAGTGAGTGAGACGGAGAGGAGGAGAGGATTATTTCTTGAGAGCTTCCACGACGGCGGATGCGGGGAGAGTCTGCTGCTCGCCGCTCTCCATGTTCTTGAGCGTGACCGTGCCGGCCTGCAGCTCGCTCTCGCCGATGATGGCCACGTAGGGAATCGACAGCGCGTTGGCGTATGCCATCTGCTTCTTCATCTTCGCGGCGTCGGGATAGAGCTCGGCGGCAACACCGGCTCCGCGCAGCTCCTTGATGAGACGCAGCGAGGCGGCGGCCTCTTTGTCGCCGAAGTTGGTGAACATCACCGTCGTGGCGCGCTGTGTGCTGTCCGGATAGAGGTCCAGCGCATTGAGCACGTCGTAGATGCGGTCGGCGCCGAAGCTGATGCCCACGCCGCTGACGCCCGGCATGCCGAAGACACCCGTGAGGTTGTCGTAGCGGCCGCCGCCCGTGATAGAGCCAATCTCCACGTCCAGCGCCTTCACCTCGATGATGCAGCCCGTGTAGTAGTTCAGACCGCGTGCCAGCGACACATCCAGGTCGAGCGGGGCGCGCAGACCCAGCTCGCTGCTGCGGGCGCACACAAACTCCAGCTCGCGAACGCCCAGAGAGCCCGTCTCCGAGTCCTTCAGCAGCTCGCCCAACTGTGCCAGGCGCTCCTGCGTGGTGCCGCCGATGGCCAGGATGGGAGCGAGAGCGGCGATGCTCTCCGCGCTCAGTCCGCGCTCGGCGAGCTCGGCGTTCACGGCTTCCATGCCGATTTTGTCCAGCTTGTCGATGGCAACGGTGATGTCCACAATCTTGTCGGGAGCGCCGATAACCTCGGCGATGCCGGCCAGCACCTTGCGGTTGTTCAGCTTGATGGCAACATTCACACGCAGACGAGCGAACACCTCGTCAATCATCTGCAGCAGCTCCACCTCGTTGTAGAGACTGCCCGAGCCCACCACGTCGGCGTCGCACTGATAGAACTCGCGGTAGCGGCCCTTCTGCGGACGGTCGGCGCGCCATACGGGCTGAATCTGAAACCTCCGGAACGGGAACTGAATCTCACCCCGGTGCTGCACCACGAAGCGCGCGAACGGAACGGTGAGGTCGTAGCGCAGACCCTTCTCGCTGACCGCCGACGTCAGACGTGCCGAGCCCTCGCCGGGGTCCTTGCCCTCGAGGCCGCGCAGCCACTCGCCGCTGTTGAGAATCTTGAACAGGAGCTTGTCGCCCTCCTCGCCATACTTGCCCATCAGCGTGGACAGGTTCTCCATGGCCGGCGTCTCGATCTGACGGTAGCCGAACAGAGCGAACACCTCACGGATTGTGTTGAAAATATAGTTTCTGCGGGCCATCTCCACCGGGGAGAAATCACGCGAGCCCTTAGGGATTGACGGTTTCTGTGCCATAATGTGCTTTAGCTGTTTCTTTCTGCTATTTGCTTTTTCTTTTCAAACCACAAAGTTAGCTATTCTGCGCCAATTACGCCCCATCTTTTCTCCTAAAAAACCAAAAAAATCACCGCGCACTCTCTCTGTCACGCCTAATTCCATGCCGGGAGCCCGGGCTTGAACAAAACGGGGGGGGAGGGTTGTTGATAATGATGTAAAAATAATAAATCGGGCAAGCGTCCGTTATATTATATGTTACGTATCGCAATTAATAACAACAACACACAAAACAAACACAAACCGAATATGAAAGCAAAGTTTTTAGCACCGGCCATCGTGGCCGCCCTCGCCGGCATGCTCGCGCTGGCCTCATGCTCCAACAAGGCTAACGGTGCCGCATCGGCCTTCGGAGGCCCCGAGTTCCAGGGTACCTGGGTCATTAAGAACATCGTCGCCGAGGACGGACAGAGCGTCAACCCCGCCGGCGAGAATCCTCCCATCGAGGCCACCATCACTTTCGAGAACGGTGCCTATCGCATCGCCACCGGCTGCAACGCCGTCCAGGGCAGCTACACCCTCGGCAAAAACGGTGCTCTGACCATGCACGACGGACTGAGCACCAAGATGGCGTGCCCGAACATGAAAGTCGAGGACATGGCCTGCCGCGTGCTCCCGCTCATCAAGTGGGCGCAGTACGAGAACCCCCGTGCTCTGCGCCTAACTACCGGCACTAAGGCTTACATCGCCCTCACCCGCTGACCCTAACCTCCCACCTCACAAAGGCGGCTCCAGGCTCACGTCCACTCCATCCGTGGCGTCCCTGCAGCCGCTTTCTCTTTTTTGCATCGGTGTGTTCTCTCTCCACCATCCGCCTCCAACCACCCCAACCGCCGCAGAAGGGCCGCTGACTGACGCATGAAAAAGATGTTGGTCCGATGAAATATCACCATGCGGGATGTGGGGATGCCGCAGAGACGGCGAGGATTTTGGGCCGGAGGCGAGCGACGTTTAATATTATTTTAGAGAAAGTGGGGCGCTGTATGGCTTTTTTTTAGTACCTTTGCAGCGCCAACTTCTAACGGCGCCGTCAGCCACCCCCCCCACTCGCCTCCTCTCCTCATCTCACGACGGCCTACCCCCCCCTAACAGACATGACTACAGACAATCATATTCAATCCTATCCGGCCGAATTCGCCGATATTGCTCCATATAACGAGACTAACTACTACGACAAACTCGTGGCGCTGACCCATGAGCCGGGCTTCGAACACGCCATACGCTACATTATGCCCGACATCGACTATGAGGCCTTCTGCCGCGATATCGTCTCCGTGGGCAGCCAGCGCGAGTTCCAGGAGCGCGTGATGGGCCGATTCCTCGCCAACCTCGAGAAGCTGTCGACAGCGGGTATCACCTCCGACGGCGTGGAGAATGTGCGTCCCGGCATGAGCTACACGTTCATCTCCAACCACCGCGACATTGTCCTCGACGCCGCCTTCCTCAACCTGGTGATGCTGCGGGGCAGCCTGCCCGTCACACAGATTGCCATCGGCAACAACCTCCTCATCATGGACTGGATCACCGACCTGGTGAAGATCAACCGCAGCTTCATCGTCAAGCGCGACGTTCAGAAGATGGAGGCTCTTCGTGCAGCTCAGCACCTGAGCGCCTACATCCGCTACACCATCTCGCAGATGCACGAGAGCCTGTGGATCGCCCAGCGCCAGGGCCGCGCCAAGGACTCGAACGACCGCACCCAGGAGAGCCTGGTGAAGATGCTCACGCTGGCTGGCGGCGAGGACACGCGTCAGGCCATCCTCGACGTGAACCTCATGCCCGTGTCCATCTCCTATGAGTATGACCCGAACGACTATCTGAAAGTGCGCGAGTTCCTGTGCAAGCGCCGCGACCCGGACTTCCACAAGAGCCAGCACGACGACCTGCTGAGCATGGAGACAGGCATGCTGGGCTTCAAGGGGCGCGTCCACTTCAGCATCGCCCCGTGCATCAACGACGCCCTGGAGCAGTGCCGCTGCAGCGGCCGCGCCGAGGCTGTCCACACCGCCTGCCGGCTCATCGACAACGCCATCCACCGCGGCTATTTCCTCTATCCGATAAACTACATCGCCTACGACGTCGTTAACAATACGGACCGCTATGCCGACCGCTACACGGCCGAGGACCGCGCCCGCGCCGAGGAGTATGTCGCCTCGCGCCTGGCCAAGGTAGACCTGCCCCACATCACGGATGAAGAGCGCGAGTATATGCGCATGATGATGCTGACCATGTACGCCAACCCCGTCCGCAACCAAGAGGCGGCACGCAGCTAAGCGTCGGGTCCGTCGACACCCCGCATCCCTCATAACTCATACTTAATCCCTCTCCCATGCGCCTGCCTTACCTCGCTCTTACTCTATTACTCATCTTCAACATCGGCATCGATGTCTACATCTACGCCGCCCTGCGCCGCCGTCTGAAAAGCCGCGTATGGTGTTGGGCGCAGGCCGTCACGGCCGCACTGCTCACCGTGATGTTCGCCGTGATCCTCTGCCTGCCCGTGCGCTCCGCCGACAACGCGGTCATGGTGGCCATGATGTGGATGATTTACGTCTACGGCTCGGTCTGTCTCAGCAAGATCCTCTTCGTCGTCATCGACCTGGTGGCGCGCATCCCGCAGCTGTCGGGGCGGCCGCGGCTCAAGTGGATAACGCGCACCGGCGCAGTGATGGCCGCCGCGGGGCTGGCGACAATGTGGTGGGGCGCGCTGCTGAACCGCCTGTCGCTGGACACGGTGGAGGTCACGTTCTCGAGCCGCGAGCTGCCCGAGGCCTTCGACGGCTTCCGCATCGCTCAGATTTCGGACATGCACCTTGCCACGTACGGCTCGGACACCACCTTTGTCCACCGGATTGTGGAGCGCGTCAACGCCCTCTCCCCCGACATGATTGTCTTCACCGGCGACCTTGTCAGCCGCAACGCCACGGAGGCAGAGCCCTTCCGACGCACCCTCGCCGGACTCCACGCTCCCTGCGGCGTCTTCTCCGTGCTGGGCAACCACGACTACGGCGACTACCAGGACTGGCCCTCGGCCGAGGCCAAGGCCGCCGACCACCGGCGCCTCATCGACATCGAGCGCGGCGCGGGCTGGAAGCTGCTGCAGGACAGCAGCGCATACGTAGAGCGCGGCGGCGACACCCTCGTGGTCATTGGCGTGGAGAACATAGGCCGACCGCCCTTTGCAGCCTACGGCAATCTGAAACGCGCCTACCCCACGCCCGGCGACTCCCGCTTCAAGGTGCTCCTCAGCCACGACCCCTCGCACTGGCAGTATGAGCTCGCCGGCAGCGACTCGGCCAACGTCCAGCTGACACTGTCGGGCCACACCCACGCCATGCAGATACGCGTGATGGACGCCTCGCCGGCATCGCTCATCCACAAGTATTGGTCAGGACTGTACACCGACCGCAGCGGCCGCGCCCTCTACGTGAACATCGGCACGGGCACCGTCGGCTATCCCGCACGCATAGGCGCCACGCCGGAGATAACGCTCATCACGCTGCGCCGCGAAAAACAATAATCGTCCCCCTCACCCTCACCCCTCACCCTCACCCTCACCCTCACCCCTTACCCTCACCCCTCATTCCCTCACTTCCTCAATCCACAATCCACAATCCACAATCCACACATTTTATGACCGCAGACACCCCCACACAGACCGGGCAGCACAAGGAGACCGGGCAGCACAAGGAGACCGGACCGCACAAGGAGGCCGTGCTCCTCTTGGGCAGCAATGCGGGCGAGAGCCGAGCCGTGATAGAAGCGGCGATGCGTGCCGTGACCGAACGCATGGGCGCGGCCGTGTTCTCGGAAGTCTACGAGAGCGAGGACGCCACAGGACGCGGACCGGCCTATCTCAACGTGGTGGCGCGGGTGGAGACGGCCATGGACGCCGACAGCCTCAGGGACGAGGGCAAGGAGCTGGAACGCCGGGCGGGACGGAAAGCCGGGGACAAGGCAGCGGGACGAGTGCCCCTCGACGTTGACGTGGTCATCTACGACGGAGCCGTTCTGCGGCCCGCCGACTTCGCCGCCGCCCACTTCCGCCGCGGCTTCGCTCAGCTGTGACATAAAAACAGCGCAGGGACGGAGGCGCTGTCGCGGCCCCCGTCCGGTCGTTTTCTTTTTATTTCTTGGCTTTGAAGCTCATGTCGAGTCCCTTGACGGAGTGGGTCAGCGCCCCGACGCTGATGTAGTCGACGCCGCTCTCGCCGTAGGCGCGGAGGGTGCGGTAGGTGATGCCGCCCGACGACTCTATCTCGACGCGGGGGTCGGCGCTGCGTATCTGTCGCACGGCCTCGCGGGTGCGCTCGGGGGTGAAGTTGTCGAGCATGATGCGGTCGACGCCGGCCCGCAGTGCCTGCTCTATCTCGTGGCTGTCGCGCACTTCCACTTCTATCTTCAGGCGCTTGCCGCGCTCTTTGCAGTAGGCTTTGGCGGCGCTGACGGCCCGGTCGATGCCGCCGGCGAAGTCCACGTGGTTGTCCTTGATGAGTATCATGTCGTAGAGGCCGATGCGGTGGTTGGTGCCGCCGCCGATGCGCACGGCTTCTTTCTCGATGAGGCGCATTCCGGGCGTGGTCTTGCGGGTGTCGAGGACGCGGCAGCCGGTGCCCTCGAGCTGCTGTTGGTAGCGGTGGGTGGTGGTGGCGATGCCGCTCATGCGCTGCATGATGTTGAGCATGGTGCGCTCGGTCTGCAGCAGCGAGCGTGTGCTGCCTGTCACTTCGAAGGCGATGTCGCCGGGGCGGACGTGGGCGCCGTCTTCGATGAAGACGGTCATCTTCAGTTCGGGGTCGAAGTACTGAAAGACGCGGCGAGCCATGGCGACGCCGGCGAGGATGCCTTCTTCTTTGACGATGAGCTGCTGGCAGCCCCGGGCCTCGGCGGGGATGGTGGACAGTGTGGTGTGGTCGCCGTCGCCGATGTCTTCGGCGAAGGCGAGCGCGATAAGGCGCTCTATGAGTTTGTCGTTTGTCTCCATTGTGATTTTTTTTTGTAACTTTGTGCAAAGTTAAGAAATAATTGTAAGTTATGAAAATAATTGTGATGACGGTGGGTAAGACTCGCGACGCCGGCCTGCGTTCGGCGATGGAGCGCTACCTGGGGCGCATCGCCCGGTATGCGCCGTTCGAGTACGTGGAGCTGGCGGAGGCCAGGCGCGGTGGGCGTATGTCCAAGGAGCTGCAGAAGGCGGCGGAGTGCAAGGCGATGATGGCGCGGATTGCGCCGGGCGACCGGGTGGTGCTGATGGACGAGCGCGGCCGCGAGCTGTCCTCGCGCGAGTTCGCGGCCTCGATCGGCGATGCTTTGGGGTCGCTGCCCCGCAATCTGATTTACGTAATAGGCGGTCCATACGGGTTCAGCCCGGAGATGTATGCCCGGGCCAACGGGATGATTGCGCTGTCGCGGATGACGCTGACGCACGAGATGGCGCGTCTGGTGCTTGTTGAGCAGGTTTATCGCGCCATGACTATCCTGCGCGGCGAGCCCTACCACCACGACTAAGGGAGCAGGAGCTGGCGGATGACGGCGTCGGAGACGAGGAATGCTTCTTCGGGGATGGAGAGTGTGTCGCCGCAGATGCGCAGCCGGGAGGCGGGGATGGAGCGTGCGGCGCGGAGGAGGTCTGTGCGGGCCCATGCGGGGAGTGTGCTGAGGCTGAGTCCTTCGGCGCGGCGCAGGGAGGCGAGGATGCGGTCGTTGAGGCGGTCTGTCTCTGTCTCTTCCTCGACGGTGTAGGCGGGTGTGCGGGCTTCGATGCGCGCGAGATACTGTCTGATGTCGGCGGGATTCACGCGTCGCAGGCCGTCGCTGCCGCATCCGTGGGCGGCGGGACCGAGGCCGACGTAGGGCGCGAAGTCCCAGTAGGCCGAGTTGTGGCGCGAGCGTCGGCCGGGCAGGGCGAAGTTCGAAATCTCGTAGTGTTCGTACCCGGCCTCGTGCATGGCGCGGCAGAGGTAGCTGTACATGGCCACGACGGTGTCTTCGTCGGCGGGCGTGAAGCGTCCGGCCAGGCGGCGGGCATAGAGGCGTGTGCCGGGTTCGACGCTGAGCAGGTAGGCCGACACGTGCTCGGGGTGCAGGGCGATGATGCGGTCCACGGACTGCCGCCATGTGTCGAGGGTCTGACCGGGCAGTCCGTATATGAGGTCGAGGCTGATGTTGGAGACGCCGCCCTCGCGGAGCAGGCGCACGGCTTCGACGGCCTGTGCGGCTGTGTGGCGCCGTCCCACCTCGCGGAGCTCCGTGTCGACGAGCGACTGCACGCCCATGCTCACGCGGGCCGCCCCGGCCTCGCGCCACGTCTTCACCTTTTCGGCCGTGACATCGTCGGGATTCGCTTCTATCGTAAACTCCCGGACGTCGCCGGCGGGAAGCATCGAGGCCAGGCGGGCGAACTCGTCGTCGGGGAGCAGCGAGGGTGTGCCGCCGCCGATGTAGAGCGTGGAGGGTGGCTCGGTGAGCTCGGAGGCGCGCATCGTCCACTCCTCGCCGATGGCTGTGACCACGCGCGTCATGCTCTGGCGGGAGGGCACGGAGTAGAAGTCGCAGTAGGCGCACTTCGAGGCGCAGAACGGGATGTGAACGTAGACTCCGGCCATGGCTCAGTCGTCGGTTTCGTCGGGCACGCGGCCGCAGAGTTCGAGGAAGTCGCAGTGCTCGCAGTTTTTGAGGTTGCCCGTCTGATAGAAGTCGACGTTGGGGTCGAAGATTTCGTCGATGACGCGGGCGAAGACGGTGCGGAACTTGGCCTGCCAGGGCTGCTGGCCGCCGGGGTCGGTGGTGTATGTCACGGGCGTTTTGTCGATGAATATGGGGTATGACCCTTTGGTGTTGCCGGCGCGCGAGATGTCCGGCAGGCGGTATAGTTCGGGGCGAATCGTGCCGCTGAAGTCGGGCTGGAGGTCGGCGAAGGCCCGGGCGTAGATGCACAGTTGGTAGACGGCGTCGTTGCCGGTGTTGGTGTCCGTGAGCATGTCCACGCGGGCGATGCTCTCTGTGTCGTGGCCGGTCTTGTAGTCGACGAAGCGGTGGGTGCCGTCGGCGAGGATGTCGTGGCGGTCGATGCTCATGTCGAAGTTGATGGGCGGCGTGTTCTCGGACACTCGCCATTGCCCTATTTGGCGGCCGCGGCACTCGCCGGTCTTGTGGTCGGGGCGGATGACGGAGGCCATGCGCTCTTCGGCGGCCACGAAGGTGAAGTAGTCGCTGTCGTCGCGCAGGCCGCGTTCTTCGACGTCGAGCACGGAGCTGACAGTCAGGGCAATCATGCGCGCCAGGATGAGTCCCTCGCCGGGGAGGTGGCGGCCGCGGGCGATGTAGCGGCCCTTGTAGTATTCCCGGTCAATCTTTTCGCGGGCAAGCTGCTCGAGGTTGCCTTCCTGCCCGCGCATCTCGCGGAGGGCGGCACGGTCGATGCGGGGATTGCCGTTCTCCTTGCGCTTGTTGAAGAGGTCTTCGAGGATGGCGTGGACGATCGAGCCGTAGGTGGCGGCGTCCATGAACGCCTCGGGCTCGTCGGATTCGCGCAGCGAGCGCACGTTCTCGAGGTAGAATTTGAGCGGGCACTTGCGGTAGTTCTTGAGGTTCGAGGCGGAGAGATTGCGGCCGTCGGGGAGGGTGTACTGCCGGAGTATGTCCATGATCTCGGGCGTCTTCTCGATGCGGATGCAGCGCCAGTCGGGCATGTCGGGCAGGAGCGCCAGGTTCTTCTCGGCGACGGGGATGATGCCCTCGCCCAGGTAGAGCAGCTGCTGCATATAGCGCGACATGGCGCCGTTGCCCAGGCCGTCCGTGCGGCAGTCGTAGAGGCACTCCACGCGTGTCGAGTGGGACAGCAGGCGGAAGAAGTAGTAGGCATACTCGTCCTCGTAGCTCTCGGCGACGGGCAGGCCGTAGGCGCGGCGAAGCACGGCCGGTATCATCGAGCGCTGCTGGCGGCGGCGCGGGAACACGCGCTCGTTCATGGAGAGCATGAGCACGTTTTCGAAGTCGAGGCAGCGCGTCTCCAGGGGCTCCATAATCTGCAGGCCGTGGACGGGTGAGCCGCTCAGCGGGAAGCGTTGCAGCGAGAGCACGCGCTCCAAAAGGCCGAAGACGAGGCCCGGCGTGGCGTGCTCGATCGCGTATTTGTCGATGTAGGCGAAGACCCTCTCGGCGGCGGCATTGTAGGTCTGGAGCACGGCAAGCTCCTGGGCGGTGTCGGCGCCTTGGCTTTTGGCGGCGAGGAGGCGGGTGAAGGCGTCGATGACGCGGGTGAAGTAGAGCGAGGCCTGCTCGGCCGACTGGGTGTCGTCGACGTCGGCGAAGATGCACTCCAGGCCGTTCAGTCCCTCCAGCGCGGAGAGCGAGCTCGAGGGCACGCGGAACTGGTGCGTCTCCATCAGCTTATCGCTGATTCGCGCGCAGGCCTCCGGCGCCAGCGAGCGCATGATGGGCTGCGAGATGACGGCCGTCACGTCCTCGTGGAAGAAGCACATCTCGCCGTGAAAGAGGTCCATGCGCATCCTCAGCGAGAAGACGTCGCGCATCAGCGAGGCGAAAGGCGTGCTGCGGTACGGCATGCCCATCGTCACGTTTATCTCGTCCACGCCGCGCGGCAGACTGTGGAGCACGCCGGTCAGCAGCGCCGGGTCGGCAAGCATCATCACCGTGTTGTCCGAGCGGCGCGTGTGCAGCTGCCCCTCGGCGTCCATCCCGGCGAGGACGGCGCCGGCAGCCTTGGCCTGCATGAAGTTGGAGGGGATGGCGCGGAATGTCACCTGCGGCAGGGTGTACCCCGGCACTTCGTAGTCGCCGGGCATCGGGAATGCCTCGGCATTGGCTTTGACGACGCGGGCGGCGCGTGCCGTGTAAGGCGTGTCGGGCAGCAGGTCCCAGAAGAAGTCGGCCATGCGCCGGTTGCGCAGCTCCTTCATGATTGAGGCCAGCGCCAGGCTCAGATTGTTGAAGCCGATGAAGGCGACGCGCTCGAAGGGCATCTCCACGGCGCTCATGCTCTTCACCTGCCCGGCCACGAACCGCAGCGCCTTGCCCGGATAGCACAGGCCGCGCTCGTCGAGCATGCGGTTGAACTCGCGGTAGACGGGGCCGAGGATGTGCCACAGGCGCAGGAACCGCGTCTGCACGTCCTCCCGCTCCGGGTCGATGTCGCCCTCCATGTCTTCCTCGATATACTTGATGTGCTGCCAGAAGCGGCTCTCGCCCGTGGCTTCGGCCTCCTCGTCAGTGGGCGGCGTGAACAGGTCGGCGCCGCGGTCGCCCCATATCTCGCGGATGACGCGCAGCTGCTCCTCGTCGAGGAAGTAGGCGCGTATCTGGTTGAGGCGTTTGAGGTTGACGTACAGGCTGCCGGCATCGGCCAGCGCCGCGTCAAGGTCGGAGAAGTCAGACAGCATCATCCATCCCCAGAAGGCGAAGCGGCGGAACTCCGAGGGCGTGCGCTTCATCCGCGTCACCACGTTGCAGTAGGCGCGGTAGAGTATGAACAGCAGCTCCAGGGAGTCCGCCTCCAGGTCGCGCTCTCCGGCAAAGAGATTGTAGAAGGCGCCGATGGTCATGATGCGCGGCATCAGCATCATCCCCCGGGCATTGCGGCGCAGGTAGCCGCGGAAGTAGAGCGCCGAGCGTTTGTTGGGGAAGACGAGGATGCGCGAGGCGCAGTCGCCGGCGCGCCCGTCCGTGAAGTAGCGCGCCACGGCGTCCAGGAAACGGCACTCGGCCGTCGCGTTCGCTGCGTCGGGTTTTCCGGGTGTGTGCGTCATTTTCGGAGAATGAGAACGACGGTGACGGCCAGGTCGAAGAGCACGATTCGCGCGTTGGCGTTGTTGAAGATGTCGTTGCGGGCCGTGGTGAAATGCTCGATGAAGGCCAGCACGTTGCGCTCGTTGACGAAGCGGGCGAAGTTGGCGGAGAAGGCGGCCTCCTTGGCGGTCACCACGTTGAAGTCCGGGCGGTGGAAGTTGGTGACGAAGTTCTCGCGGAGCATGCGCAGGCAGTAGTCCAGGAAGCGCGTCAGCGGCTCGCGTTTCTCGGCGCCCACCTTCTGCGACCACGCCTTCAGACCGGAGATGTCCTTCTGATAGGCCAGGCGCATGAGCTGTATGAACCAGTCGAGGTGGCGGTCATTGTCGCCTTTTGCGCCCACGAGCTGCAGGGCGCGGTTGAGGCTGCCCTCGCAGACGGCGGCGGCATCGGCGGCGGCTCCGGCGTCCACGCCCGCCGAGGCCAGCCAGGCGGCAACGGTCTCTGCCGGATAGCGGCGCACCGCGATGCGCTGAACGCGCGAGTAGATGGTGGGCAGAATCTGACGCGGGTTGTCCGAGGTCATGATGAAGACGGTGCCCGGGAAGGGCTCCTCGATGAGCTTCAGCATCTTGTTGGCGGCGGCGAGCTCCATGCGCTCGGGCAGCCACATGAGCACCACGTTGTAGGCCTTCGAGTGCGACGTATAGCTCAGACGGCGGTTCAGCTCGGCACCCTCCTGCACATAGATCGACGGCGCGGTCGTGGCCTCGAGTTTCGCGGTCCACGCGTTGAAGTCCATCCACGGGTGCTCGCCGACAAAGTCGCGGAACTCGCGGACATAGTCGTCCGAGATGGTGGGTTTGCTGTTGTTCTTGACCACCGGGAATGAGTAGATTGTGTCGATGTGCTGCATCGCCGCATGCTGGCGGCAGGCGGGGCACACGCCGCAGGCCTCGCCGTCGGCGCGGTGTTCACAGTGCAGATACTGCGCAAAAGCCCGTGCCAGCGCAAACTTGGCCGTTCCCTCCGGCCCTTCCAGCAGCAGCGCGTGCGGAACGCGGCCGCTGTCGGCCATCTCGCGCAGGCGCTGCTTCTCCTGCTCGTGTCCCGGTATATCTCTGAAAAACACTGTCTCTCTGTCTGTGGCCTTTAATCGTTAATCATTGGGTCTCGCGGCTTCCTCGCCGTGGGCGCGGCGGGCGGCGCCGTATGCCTTGTGGCCGTGCGTGACCACGTATTCCTTCACCTCCTGGAACAGGTCCGTGGCGAAGACAAAGTCGTTGAGGGCACGGTTTGTCGTGGCCCATATCTTGTCCTTGTCGCCGACCCACTCGCGGTAGCCCTTGTTGATGAAGATGATGTTTTCGCCGATGCCCAGCACCGAGTTCATGTCGTGGGTGTTGATGACCGTGGTCATGTTGTACTCGTGGGTGATGTCGCTGAGCAGCTCGTCGATGAGGATTGACGTGCGCGGGTCGAGGCCCGAGTTGGGCTCGTCGCAGAACAGATACTTCGGGTTGAGGGCGATTGCGCGGGCGATGGCGGCGCGCTTCTGCATGCCTCCCGAAATCTCCGCGGGATACTTGTCCTCGGCGCCGCGCAGGTTCACGCGCTCGATGCAGAACATGGCGCGCTCGCGAATCTCGGCGCGGCTCTTGTTGGTGAACATCATCAGCGGGAAGCTGACATTGCCCAGCACCGTCTCCGAGTCGAACAGCGCGCTGCCCTGGAAGAGCATGCCTATCTCGGTGTGCAGCCGGCGCATCTGCGCCGTGTCCATGGCCATGATGTCGCGGCCGTCAAAGAGGATGCGGCCCTGCTCGGGGTGCACCAGTCCCACCAGGCTCTTCATCAGCACCGTCTTGCCCGAGCCGCTCTGGCCGATGATGAGATTCGTCTTGCCTGTCTCGAACGTGCATGAGACGTCATGCAGTACGGTCTTGCCCTCGAAGGACTTCGTGATGTCTTCGACTTGTATCATTGCAACAGAAGTTTGGTGAGAATGACGTCAAAAAGGAGGATGAGGATCGACGAGGTGACCACGGCCCCCGTGCTCGACTTGCCCACTTCGAGGGCGCCGCCGCGGACGTGGTAGCCGTAGTAGCAGGCCGTGCTCGAGATGATGAACGCGAACACGAGGCTCTTGATGAGCCCGTACCACACGTACCACTCCTGGAACAGCGCCTGCAGGCCGTAGGTGTAGCGGCTCACGGAAATCACGTCCGTGAACACGGCCACGAAATAGCCGCCCACAACCGAGAAGGCGATGCAGATGCACACCAGCACCGGCATGAACACCACAAAGCCCAGCACCTTGGGCAGCGCCAGGTAGTTGGCCGAGTTCACGCCCATAATCTCCAGGGCGTCAATCTGTTCGGTGACGCGCATCGTGCCTATCTCCGAGGCTATGTTCGATCCAACCTTGCCCGCAAGAATGAGGCACAGGATGGAGTTGGAGAACTCGAGGAGCACGATGTCGCGCGTGGCCAGGCCCACGCTGTAGGCCGGCACCAGCGGCGAGCTGATGTTCAGCTGCATCTGAATGGTGATGACGGCGCCGATGAACAGCGAGATGACGATGACCAGGGGGATGGAGCCCACGCCCAGGCGCCATATCTCGTCGATGCACCTGCGGCCGAAGACGCCCCACTTCTGGGGCAGGGCGAATGCCCTGGCCATAAACCGGCAGTACCGGCCGAAATTAGCTATAGAGTTTAGAAGAATCATCAGAGTGGATGAGTTGATGCGTTGATGCGTTGATGCGTTGAAGAGTGGAGAATACCTCCTTCCGAGCGCAAAGATACAAAATAAATCTGAGCCTGCCGCCACTCAGTGGCAAAAAAAGCCAATCACCGCCCATTTTCCGCCAATGGTGTCCGGCTGAGGCGCATCTCCACTCATCAACGCATCAACTCCTCCACTCGATAAAAAACGAAGGGGACGGTGAACGTTGAGGGGCGATGCGTTGTTATAGGTTTATCACTATTATATTCAAATGTAGGACTATGGAGCTTATTGATCAGCTTAGAAAGGTTTTCGGTAAGGAAAAGGTGCTGAGCGGCGACCTCTGGCGTGAGGTTTACGGCCGCGATGCATCTTATTTTGATATTAAGCCGCTGGCGGTGGTGCGTCCCGACTCGGTGGACGGTGTCCGACAGCTGTTGGCGATGGCTGCGAGTGCGTCCACGCCGGTGACATTCCGCGCGGCGGGCACATCGTTGTCGGGTCAAACGGTCAACTCGGGCATCATCTGCGAACTGCGCACTCCGCGCTGGCGCGGATACGAGGTGCGCCGCGATTCTGTGTGGTTCGAGCCGGGCATTACGGCCGAGATGCTCAACAACTATCTGCGGCCCCACCACTGTCACATCGGCCCCGACCCGGCGTCTGCGCGCGCCGCCATGATGGGCGGTATTCTCGCCAACAACTCGAGCGGTATGAGCGCGGGAGTGGCCCACAACAGCTACCACACGCTGCGTTCCATTCAGTTTGTGCTCGCCAACGGCCACCGCTACGACAGCTCGAAGGTGACGGACCACAGTCGCTTTGAGCGCGACGAGGCGGAGCTGTGCCGCGGTCTTATGGACATCCGCGCCACGATTATGGCCAACGACGAGATGCGCAACCGCATCATCCGCAAGTACCGCATCAAGAACGTCACGGGCTATGCCATGAACTCGTTCGTCGACTTCGACAATCCGATGGACATCTTCGCCCATCTGCTCATAGGCAGCGAGGGCACGCTGGCTTTCATCGAATCGGGCGAACTGGCCACGCTGCCGCTCGACGATGTCTACTCGTCGGCGATGCTCTATTTCCCGGATGCGGCGAGTGCTGCCGCTCAGGCTGCTGAACTTGGCGACACGGGTGCCCGCGCGGTGGAGATGATGGACTATGGCTCGCTGACGAGCTATCTCGGCCGCCGCAACGATATGCCCGTGGGGACTACGGCCATGCTGGTCGACTACGGCGCTGAGAGCCGCGAGGAGATGGGCGAGCGTGTAGCAGCGCTGACTGAGCGTTTCCGCAAGATGCCGCGATTGCTGCGCATGGAGGACTTCACCACGACGGCGGCGGCACGTGCCGAGCTGTGGAAGATGCGCGACGGCATATTCCCGTGCGTGGCCGGTGTGCGCGACCCGGGTGCCACGGTCATCCTGGAGGATGTGGCGGCGCCGGTGGCCGAGCTCGACCGGCTGGTGGAGGGCGTGCAGGGGCTGTTCCGCAAATACGGCTACGACGGCGCCATCTTCGGCCATGCCCGCGACGGCAACATCCACCCGCTCATCACCGCCTGCATGGACCGTGAGGGCGAGAAGACGCGCTTCCGCCGATTCATGGACGATTTCGTGGACCATGTGCTGAGCCTGGACGGTTCGCTGAAGGGTGAGCACGGCACGGGTCGCGCCATCGCACCTTTCGTGGCCCGCGAGTGGGGCGATGACATCTACGCGCTGATGAAGCGCGTGAAGAAGCTGTGCGACCCTCAGGGCGTGCTCAATCCGGGCGTGATGATCAACGACGACCCGGACTGCTTCCTGGGCCCGATGAAGGAGATGACGCTCTTCGGCCGGGAGCTGGGCTACGAGCACGCTGACAAGTGCATGGAGTGCGGCTACTGCGAGCATGTGTGCCCCACGCGCTATGCCACGCTGACGCCGCGCCAGCGCATCCAGGCTCTGCGAGTGATTGCGCGCACGGGCTCGGAGGAGCTGCGCCGGGAGTATAAGTTCCTCGGCGAGGAGTCGTGTTGTGCCGATGCCACGTGCATGCTGCCGTGTCCATTGGAGATTTCGACGGCGGAGATTACGGACCATATCCGCGACCGTCAGGGCGGTGTGGTCAAGTCGCTGCTCACGGCCAGCGCCCCGCACTATGGCGGCGTGGTGAAGGCTTTCCGCGGAGCCTTGCGTGCCGGTGTCGTGGCCGAGAAGGTTCTTACTCCCTACCCTTTGGAATGGGCCACTGACTTTATGCACATGCTCTACAAAGGCAGTCCCCACTGGTCGCGTTTCTTTGCCTATCCGGCGCGCATCCCCTGGAACGCGGTCGAGGAGCCCGACTTCGTGTACTTCCCGGCGTGCGTGACGCGCATCTTCGGCGCTTCGACGCTTCCCGGCAAAGACGACCTCATCACGACGACGCTGCGTGTGGCCGAGCGTGCGGGGCTGCGGGTGAGCGTGCCGCGCGAGATGGGCTCGCTGTGCTGCTCGCAGATTTGGTTGCACAAGGGTTCGCCCAAGGGCCGCGAGGAGATGGCCAACCGCATCATCGCGGCCTTCTACGAGATGAGCCGCGGCGGCGCGATTCCGATTTTCTGCGACACGAGCTCGTGCACCCACACTCTCCTGCGCGAGACCATGGGCGTGCTCACGGCCGAGAACCGCGAGAAGTTCGAGAAGATGACGATTATGGACGTGACGACGTGGCTGGTGAACTATGTTCTGCCGCGGCTGAAGGTGCGTCATCCGAAGGACAGCGTCTTGCTCCACGCCACGTGCGGCAGCAAGCTCCTGGGTGTGGCGCCGCTGCTGGTGGACATCGCCCGTCAGTGTGCCCGCGAGGTCTACCTGCCTCAGAACAACCGCTGCTGCGGCTCGGCCGGCGACCGCGGCTTCATCTTCCCGGAGATAGCCCGCAGCGCCACAACGGACGAGCGCGTGGAGATTGGCTCGCGGCAGTTCTCGGGCGCCTATTCGCTGGCGCGCACGTGCGAGATGTCGATGCAGGCGAGCATCGGCAGACCCTACGAGTCGATAATGTATCTTGTGGACGAGGCCACGGCCGAGTGATCCCGCCCGTCATGGCGCGGACAGCGTCCAAGCCGTCGTGCGTAAATAAATGATAATCAAAGGTGCACGGCATTTTAGCCCGTGACGGCTTGGAATGCGTCTCTCCCACCCTGATGCCGTTATCGCGCGGAATTACGCCGTCTTTCGTCGTCGGGGAACGCCCGCAGAGCGGGCGATTAGTGTAGCCGCGGGTCCAGCTGCGCAGAGCGCTGCCGACCCGCGGTATGATCACCCCCCCACAGAGCAGCACCGCGTGGCGGTGCGTTAGAAAATCCCTTACGCATCGTCATGCGGTGCACTTTATATAGAAATGTCGTGGGGGGCGGTCAGCAGCCGGCGAGCGGCTTGTTGGCTTGGAAGGCTTTGAGAAAGGGCGAGAATCCCAGCCGCATTGTTTCGACAAACAGCTCGAACTTGCAGAACTCGGCCGACTTCTTTGGTATCGGTGTTTCGTTGATGAGCCGGAATTCGCGGCGGAGTTGTTCGATGTAGATGCAGTCGTCCACGAGAACTTTGTCGTAGTGGTCGTAGTGGTCAACGACACGGGCGTCGTTTTGGAGTTTTTCGAAGACCTCGTCGTAAAGGCCGAGGACATACATAGATTCTTTGTCCATAGTAGTTGGTTGTTTTGGTTGGTGAATGATGGTGGGGAGTGATTACGTTGATTACATTGATTACGCATCTGTAATCATGTAATCACGTAATCAAAAATTGATGTTGATAACTTTATTTGGATTTTTCCATAGTATATATT
>SFOH01000100.1 GCA_004552485.1 Bacteroidales bacterium
CTCAAGGCGGAGACGACGTAGTTGCCGGGGGCGCAGACGTGGGGCAGCACGCGGCCGTCGCGGAGTGTGCCGTAGCTGGAGAAGTCGGTGTGTTCGTTCTCGCTGAAGGAGAAGACGTGGTCCTCGGCGTCGAGCTGGGGCACGGTGTTGCGCGTGTTCCAGCTGCCGACGGTGATGGTGTTGTCGCCGCAGCCCATGTTGTTGATAGAGAACGTGTTGCCGCCTGCCGTCATACCCGAGACATAGCCCTGGAAGAAGACGGACGAGGTGGCGAACATATCCACGCTGACGCCCTCGGCGCCGCGCACCTCGAAGCCCACGGCATAGCGGGCAAGGTTGTAGCCGGCGGCCTTGGTTTCCTGGGCGGCGTGCACTTCGAGATATATGTTGAAGCGGTTGTTGTCGTCATCTGTCCCCCACCCCACGGCGGCATAGTTTCCGGCCTTCGGCAGATAGGTATTCCAGCCCTCGTCGGCTGCCGTGAAGATGCGCGAGCCGGAGGCGTCGTCGCTGCCTCCGGGACAAATCCAGTCGGAGGTCCACACGTTCTGATGGGTTTGTTTGTCACTGATTACCAGTCGAATATCCACGGGGCGCGAGTCGGCGCTCCAGATGTCCGCGGCGCCGGACACATTAAACCCTTTCCAGTCGGAGCCTTCGATGCAGGTGGTGACGGTGGGGCTCTGAGCCGTGAATGTGTGCACCAGCGAGCCGCGGCCGCGACCGCCGTTGCCGGCCGAGAAGACGATGACCGTCTCTTTGCCCAGTTCGTCGAGGTAGCGGTTCATGAGGTCGGTGCCGTCATGAGGGCCGAGGCTGGCGCTCATTGACAGATTCACCACCGAGGGACGCCCCACTTCTTTGGCATAGGCGATGACGTCCTCGATGCCGGCAAAGAGAGCCATGTCCGAACACTCACTGAGCGTGGCCACGATGTCGGCGCCGGGAGCCGCGCCGTAATAAGCGTTACCGCGATAGCCGCCGGCCAGGATGTTTCCGACGTGGGTGGCGTGCGACTCTTCGATGTTGTCACACTCCAACGCGCCGCCGTTGTCGAGGGCCGAGCCGGGCGCCCATGCCGAGCGTATGGCCAGCGTATCGCGATAGGTCACCATGGCGCGTATGCGGTCGCGGAAGGCGATGTGGCCGGGGTCGAAGCCGATATCGCAGAAACCGGTCACGACGCCGCTGCCGTCATAGCCGGGCACATTGGGGGAGATGCCGCTGTGCACGGCGTCGGCACCTGTGAAGCGGCGCGAGCGGTCGAGCGACGCGGAGGTCTTGGAGGAGATGTCGGCGCGGCGCACAAATTGCTCATTGTCAAGACGATGCAGGCTATCAACGGGCACACAGCACAGCGCCATGTCGCGGCGGGTGTAGAAAACGTGCGCGCCAATCTGCTCCAGATAGTCCAGGCCGCCATTCTCGCGGAACTGCACGATGAGGGGATAATAGACAGTGGAGGCGGCATCCGCGGTCTTCGCCGGCGAACGATGCTTTTTATATATGTATGTGGCTTTGTTGGCGGCGAGGTCGGCCTGCACGCGCGAGCGCACATTGAAGACGGACGCTTCGGCGCCCTGTGCGGCAAGAGCCAGGAGCACAGCGCCGGCTAAAATCAATTTCTTCATATTTCGTTTCTGAGGAGACTTTTTCCGCCTTCAAAGGTACAACAAAAACTGACACGCACCAACTCCGCGGCCCCTCAAATATGAAAAATTTCGCATCCCACACCCCCGAAAATGAATAATTATTTACAATCAGCATTAATTTTTCTGCTTTTGGATGTCATTATCTAAGAATTTTTACTACCTTTGCAATTGATTCCGTTCACGCGTCACAACGGGTGGCGCGCCCGGGATTTCCTCCGGGGGTCGTCACGGGAATCGCATCATTCATCATAATACCGTAATACCTTAAGCAAATCAATAACTACCAACAAATAAATACATTAACGAACAATTAATCCGGAAATATGGCCTCCTAAAAAGGACATATTCAATCAACTTCCTTAATGTCAATGAAAAAACTATTTACCCTCCTGGCGCTGGTCTTCATGGCC
>SFOH01000063.1 GCA_004552485.1 Bacteroidales bacterium
ACGTAATCTGTTACGGCCATCATGCCATCAAGTGCGCTCTCGCGGAAACGGCCGTATTCACCACTGGATTATGCACAACGAGGTTGATGCACACTACATTTGGACAAATATGGGCCAGGAACAACCAATGATTCGTTACATGGACCATTACGAGCGCTCAATGCGCCTGGCCTCAAACATAGTGCGTCAATATGACCCCAATGCCTACATTCTCGCCTCCTTCACATCAAGCTGGGCCGATACAAATGGCGGATTTTCCGCCAAGCAAATGATGGAACTACTGGTGAATTTCGGCAATGCCGAGGGGGATTATCGTTGGGGTATTGCCGCGCATCCCTACCCCCAGGATTTTTGGCCAAACCTTTGGGAGCATGACACTCAAGCCACCTATAGCGAAAACGCAAAGTATGTGTCCTTTAAAAATCTTGAGGTTATTTCTGACTGGATGTTGCGCCGTGAACATTATTATAAAGGTCAGGAAAAACGCATCCTGTTCCTCTCCGAGAACGGTGCAAATTCCATGGACAACAGCGCCAAGAATTTGCAACTCCAGGCTGCCGCCGCAGCCTGGGCGTGGAAGAAAACACAAGCCAATGCCGGTATTGATGGAATCATGTGGCACAACTGGTGGGACAATCCCGAAGAAGGCGGCCTGCACCTTGGTCTGCGTGACCAGAACAAGAACCCCAAACCGTCATGGTATGTCTGGCAGGCCGCCGGCACTTCCCGTGAATCAGAAGTCCTGGACCCGTATCTGTCAACCATAGGAATATCGGACTGGGGCGCCATACACCACTATGTTGAGAAGACTGACGCTGAATTCATGCGCATTGAGCTGAACAGAAACACCACCTCCGGCATGACCTGCCAATTTCAGGACTACAGCCAGATTTATACCGTTACAGCAAACTCCGATGACCCGCAAATACAGACTGTGGCTTCATCTCAACCGCTGTCATCCAACTCAAACGTCATGGCCTTTGAATATCAGTCCAACAAAAATCTTGATCTCCAGTTTTTCTTCACGGACCCCCCAAGTGAAAATCTCTCCCTGACCAGTTCTTTGTCTGCCACCACCGGCAATGAATGGAAACGTGTGTACGTTAACATTGCCGGTATGCGCGCCATAACCGGAGCATTTAATAACGCCGGCAGCAAACTGCGCATCGACCCGGGCCGCGGATGGAACGCCGACAACACCCTCAATTTCAAAATCCGCCACCTTTGTATCACAAATGGCGGCGTAAGTGATATTGATGCTCAGGGCCTGAATGCAGAGAGTGCAATACAATCCACCGTCACAGATGATACCGACAGGGGTGTATACACCATCCGCACCACCGGAACAGACCCCGGGGTATACTCCAATAGACTCCGGGCAAATCTAAGTGCCAAAGCAGACAAACTATTGTTTGAATATCAGTCCAGCTCCGATGTTGACATGCACATCTATTTCTGCGATGAAGCCACGCAATACCGTATGGTTCAGCCGGCCACTCTCCCGGCCACCAACAGCTGGAAGCGCGCTGTGGTGGACCTATCTCCGGTGATAAAGAATTCAGGCTGGGGTTTCCATGGTGACTATCTGCGTATTGACCCGGGTTATAACTCCGGAGTGACATTCAAGATGCGCAACCTGGTCATTTGTGACGCCTCTTTTGTGTCTGAATACCCGCTGGTACTGGATAATAGAGATACTCACGATTTAGTGTTCTCCCGAGACAGCCGTGCGGAAAACGCAGATGGCACCTCAGACTCTGCCGCACCGCTGCAATACGATGGCTGGGCCATCAGCACCATTGGCAGTGACCCGTTTGTGCTGACCAATCCTCTTATGTGCAGCCTCAACGATGAAGCATCGAAACTGCACATTGTCTACAAGTCCGATGTCAACATATCGCCGTTGGAGCTTTTCTTCCTTGACCCCATGACACAGACGCGTGCCAAAAAATATTACGATGTGATGCCCGCGACGGACGAGTGGAAGCATATAGTAATAGATATAGCCGACATGCGCCGGGAATTCGGCTGGGGTTATGCCGGCAACGTGCTGCGCCTGGACTTTGCAAACAACATAGGGTCCAACATCCGCATTCAGTCACTTTATATAA
This sequence comes from Bacteroidales bacterium, assembly GCA_004552485.1. Classification (GTDB taxonomy): domain Bacteria; phylum Bacteroidota; class Bacteroidia; order Bacteroidales; family Muribaculaceae; genus CAG-873. Next base: position 2,112 of record SFOH01000063.1, read on the forward strand.
ACGACTCTGATGACACATGCGATAATGCGGAAGAGTTTACGGACCTCCACAACACCTGGAACATGTTCGGAACCACAGGAGGTGTCAATATAGTCAGCGAGTCACCCCGCCCATTCATTATTTACAACACTATTGGCATTCCGGTTGCCAGAGTCACCGTTGAAGGCCGCAAGTTTGTGCCACTGCCACGCGGAATCTACCTGTCTCACGGCAAAAAACTTATAGTGAACTAAGACCCCGCGCGCAAGTAATGCGATGCGTGTGCAAGTAATGCGAGAAGTGCGAGGATGAAAAAAGTTAAATATTCATAAATAAGGCGGGAGGCGGATGACTAAGTGGCGGGAAATTAGTACCTTTGTGGGCAATTTTTCCGCAACAGGCTCTTGTTAAGAGCGGCTGCCGCTGTGTGGCGCCGCCGCCTGCCGGGTTAACTTTTTAAGTTTCAATACATTACAAAATGTACGCTATCGTAGAAATTCAGGGACAGCAGTTCAAGGCTGAGGCCGGCAAGTTCCTGTATGTTCACTATCTCGGCGAAGCTGTCAAAGAAGGTGAAGAGGTCGTTTTCGACCGCGTTCTCCTCGCTGACGCCGACGGTGACGTGAAAATCGGTGCTCCCACCGTTGAAGGAGCAAAAGTTGTTTGTGAGGTCGCTACCTCACTGGTGAAAGGTGACAAGGTCATTGTCTTCAAGAAGAAACGCCGCAAAGGCTATCGTCGTCTCAACGGCCACCGTCAGTACTTCACCAAAGTTGTGATTAAAGAAGTAGTTGCTTAACCCTTTAAAACTCAATTCATTATGGCACATAAAAAAGGTGTAGGTAGTTCTAAGAACGGCCGTGAGTCAGAGAGCAAGCGACTCGGCGTGAAAATTTTTGGCGGTCAGCACTGCAAAGCAGGTAACATCCTGAAACGTCAGCGCGGCACCGTTCACCATCCCGGTCTGAACGTAGGTATCGGCAAGGACCACACTCTTTATGCACTCGTTGAGGGCACCGTTGTCTTCACCGTCGGCAAAGAGGGTCGCCGTTTCATCAACGTCAAGCCCGTTGCAGAAGCATAAACGCTCACAACAGCAACCACATAAAAAGCCCGTGCTTTCCACAGCGCGGGTTTTTTATGTGCCCTGGCGCAAACTCCGGGCGCCGTGCCGGGAGGGTGGGGAAGTTTGCTGAGAGGCCCAAATATGCGGTTTTGGTAAGAATTGCCGGTGTTTTGGATGAGCCGGTTAGGTGGATTTTTCGTAATTTTGTGGTAGAATTATAGAATTGTGATAACCGTATGAAGAATAGTATATTTGTCCCGAAAGTGATTGCGCCTGCGGCGTTTGTGATCATGATGTCGGCATCAGCCGCGGCATCCAATAGTCAGAATGGCGAAACAATGGTCTCCGACGCGGAGACGGCGCCCGACAGCGTGCTCAACGAGGTGGTCGTCACCGGCAGCAATGCCTGCGTCGAGCGCCGCCTGCTGCCCTACACAGTCAGCGTCGTGGGCGAGCAACAGCTGCAGAACAGCGGCAACACTCAGCTGCTCAGCGTGTTGTCCGGCCGCGTGCCGTCGATGTTCGTAACCGAACGCGGCATCCTCGGCTATGGCGTCAGCAACGGCGGCTCCGGCGCAATCAAGCTGCGCGGCGTGGGCAACAACGGCACTGTGCTCATGATGATGGACGGACAGCCGCAGTTTGCCGGCATATACAGTCACCACATCGGCGACTTCTACGGCAAGGACTATGTTGAGCGCGTCGAGGTGCTCCGCGGCCCCGGCTCCGTGCTCTACGGCTCGAACGCCATGGGCGGCGTGGTCAACGTAATCACTAAACGCGCCAAGGAAGACGGCGTACATGCCTCACTCACAACGCAGTACGGCAGCTATAACACCTCCATAACCTCGGCTACAGTCACCGCCCGCCACGGCCGCTTCACCGCGCTGGCCAACGGCGGATACGACCGCACGGACGGCAGCATCGACGGCATGGACTTCAAGCAGTGGCAGGCTTATGCCAAAATCGGCTATGAACTGACCCGCAACTGGTCGCTGGCCGCCGACTACACCTTCATGAACTTCCGCGGCAACGACCCCGTTTACCCCCGACTCTCCAATCCCGAGTCGACCGACGTCTACCATCAGAACATCACCCGCGGCGAGACATCGCTCTCAGCATCAAATCGTTACGGGGCGACCGACGGCGTTGTCCGCGCCTATTACAGCTACGGCAACCACTTCATCGACGACCCGCGCCATTTCCACAGCGTAGACGACCGCTTCGGCATCCTCGCCTACCAGAACCTCCACCCCGCCGAGTTCACCGACGTGACCATCGGCTTCGACTTCGACACCTATACGGGCAAAATCCCCATGTCGGGCGGCACGGCCCACAAGCCCGGCGCCATGGCCACCATCTCGCGCAAGAGCGTGACCGAATACTCACCCTACCTGACACTGTCGCAGGGACTTAAAGGTCGCACGTTCATCGTCGACATGGGCCTGCGCATGGCCAATTCCGACAAATTCTCGCGCCGCTGGGTGCCCCAGGTGGGCTTTGTCTGGAACCCCGGCAACCTCTTCTCGCTGAAAGGCTCCGCCGCCATGGGCTACCGCAACCCCTCGTTCCGCGAACTCTACCTCTACCGCCCGGCCAACCCCGACCTCGAGCCCGAAGAGATGTGGAACTACGAGCTCAGCATCGCCCGCGTTTTCTCCAACATACTCGAAGTCTCCCTGACCGGCTACTTCAGCCAGGGCAGCAATATGATACAAGTCGTGGAGCAGAAGAACATCAACACCGGCAGCTTCATCAACAAGGGTATGGAAGTCACCGTCAGCTGCCGCCCGCTGAACGTTCTGATGCTTCACGCCTCGTATTCCTACCTCCACACCACGCTGAACGACCTCACCGGCGCGCCCAAGAACCAGTATTTCCTGGGCGCCGACTGGAACGCCTTCCGCGGCTTCAACGTCAGCGCCGAGATGCGCGGCGTGGGCGGCCTCTACGTGGCGCCGACCGTTGACAATCAGAACTATATCACCGTGAACCTGCGGGCCTCCTACGACATCTGCCGCCACGTCGGCGTCTTCGTCCGCCTCGACAACCTCACCGACACCTCCTACGTCATCAACCGCGGCTATCCCATGCCCGGCTTCACCGCCCTCGGCGGCCTCCGCCTCTCCCTCTAATCCCCTCTCTCCTTCTCCCGGCGTGACAACAATTGGAGATTCTGAGCAAATCCCGCCCCAAACATTTGGAGATTCTGTACAAAAGCGGCGAAAATCCCTCAAAATCAACATGTTATGAAGTATGTATTTGGATTGTTTTGAAAGGAAAAAGCATCTTTAATAACAAAAGTCATATAAAAATTCAATATGATAACAGATTACGGTAAAAATTTCGATAGAAACTCCATTGGAAGTGGAGTTTCTATCGAAATTTTTACTATCTTCGTATCATAAATCGTATAAGAAATACGCAGACGATATTCAGAAACATATAACAGATTAGGATGAATTATGGAAGAGAAGAGGCTGAATGAGCATAATAAGAAGGAGTATGCGCCGATGCATACGGCGGAGCATATTGTGAATGGCGAGGTGGCAAGGCGGTTTGGGTGCGGGCGTGCGTTCAGCGCCCATGTCGAGCGGAAGAAATCGAAGCTCGACTATCGCATGGCTCGGGCGATGTCGTCCGAGGAGCTGACGTCGCTCGAGGAATATGTCAACGGCGTGATCCGTGCGGATGTGGAGGTGACGGAGGAGTTTCTGTCGCAGGCCGAGGCGATGGAGCGGTTTGATATGAGCCGGCTTCCGGAGGGCGCGTCCGACACGGTGCGTGTCATTCGTATCGGCGACTACGATGAGTGTCTCTGTGCGGGCGACCACGTGAAACGCACTTCCGAAATCGGCCGGTTCTACATCTCCAGCAGTCGCTATCAGGATGGTGTCCAGCGCATTGTGTTCAAGCTTGAGGAGAAGTAATTGCTGAATTTCACCGTGAAGTGTGGTGGCGGGTTTCCGAATATGACGCCGGCGCTTCCGGGCTGCATACTTAGAGCGATGAAGAAAAAATGGGCTGTGCCGGGGAATCGGCACAGCCCATAATTATAATGTATGGGGGGAGGGGATTAGCTGACGAGGGATTTGCCGCGGGTGATGGCTTGCTGGTTGAGGGGGATGAGGTGGTGGTGACGCTCGGGCAGGGTCTTTTTGAGGCCGCGGATGACGGCATCGTCGTCCATGAGGGGGCGTGCTTTGAGGAGGGCGCCAAGGAGTATCATGTTGTAGGTCTTGGAGTTGCCCATCTCGATGGCGGCCTCGGTGGCGTTGACGGGGATGATGGTGATGTCGGTGCGGGTGGGTTTGTGGTGGATTCCGTAGGGGTCGTAGATGAGTGTGCCGCCGGGTTTTACTTTGCTCTCGAACTTGTCGAGGCTCTGCTGGTTGAGGATGACGGCGGTGTCATAGCTGTCTACGATGGGCGAGGAGATGGGTTTGTCACTGACGATGACGGTGACGTTGGCGGTTCCGCCGCGCTGTTCGGGGCCGTAAGCGGGCATCCATGTCACCTCGCGGCCGTCCATGAGGCCGGCGTATGCCAGGATTTTGCCCATGGAGAGGACGCCCTGGCCGCCGAAACCGGCTATAATGATTTCTTCTTTCATAGAGGGTGGGGTTTCTTTTGTGAGTTGTCGGCTGCCCGGTGTGAGGCGGCTGACGTGTTGTTTATGAGACGGTTAGGGTCAGCATTGGCGGTCGATGCCGTCGGTGTTTTTGAGGTCTCCCAGGGGGTATTTGACGAACATGTTCTCTTCCATCCACTGGTTGGACTGGGCGGGGGTGAGTTTCCAGCCGGAGTTGCAGGTGGAGACGACTTCGACGACTGAGGTGCCGCGTTTGGCGATTGCGTTCTCGAAGGCTTTTTTGAGGGCGGCTTTGGTCTTGCGGACGGCGGCGGGGGTGTGGACGCTCTGGCGTGTGACGTAGCATGTGCCGTCGAGGCCGGCGAGTATATCGCTGATTTTCAGGGGGAAGCCGTTGAGGTCGGCGCGACGGCCGTAGGGGGTGGTGGCGGTCTTCTGGCCGAGGAGGGTTGTGGGGGCCATCTGTCCGCCGGTCATGCCGTAGATGGCGTTGTTGATGAAGACGATGACGATGTTCTCGCCGCGGTTGGCGGCGTGGATTGTCTCGGCGGTGCCGATGGCGGCGAGGTCGCCGTCGCCCTGGTATGTGAAGACGACGTCTTCGGGGTTGAGGCGCGAGATGGCTGTTGCGACGGCGGGAGCGCGTCCGTGGGCGGCTTCTACCCAGTCAACATCTATATAGTTGTAGGCGAAGACGGCGCAACCGACGGGTGCGATGCCGACGGCGCGGTCCTCGAGGCCCATCTCGTCAAGCACCTCGGCCAGCAGTTTGTGTACGACGCCGTGGGAGCAGCCGGGGCAGTAGTGGGTGTGGTTGTCGAGGAGCAGCCGCGGGCGCGAGTATGTCTTGTTCTCAGGTTTTATGATGTCTTGGATATCCATGATGGTCAATGAGTTAAGCGTTTGGGAAATCGCGGTGGAAGGCGTCCATAATCTCGGTGGGCGTGGGAATCATGCCGCCCATGCGGCCGTAGTGAGTGACGGGCACGCGGCCGTTGACGGCGAGGCGCACGTCCTCGACCATCTGGCCGGCGTTGAGTTCGACGGTGAGGATTCCTTTGACGCGCCGGGCGAGTGCGGCGATGGCGTCGGTGGGGAAGGGCCAGAGGGTGATGGGGCGCAGGAGGCCGATTTTCAGGCCTTTTTCACGGGCTTCCTCGATGGCTTTGAGGGCGATGCGTGCGACGGTGCCGAAGGCGACGATGAGGTATTCGCAGTCGTCGGTGAAATATTCCTGGAAGCGGACTTCGTTGGCGCGGATGAGGTCGTAGGTCTCCTGGAGAATCTGGTTGTTCTTCTCCATGACGGACGACTCGAGCTCGAGGGAGGTGATGACGTTGCGGTGGCCGCGGCCATGTTTGCCTGTGGCGGCCCAGGGGCACTGCTCGCGCACCTCGGCGTCGGTGCGGCGCGGGCGGTAGGGGGGCAGGACCACTTTCTCCATCATCTGGCCCACGATGCCGTCGGCGAGAATCATGGAGGGTACGCGGTATTTGAATGCGAGGTCCATTCCGAGGCCGACGAAGTCGGTCATCTCCTGGACCGAAGCGGGGGAGAGGACGATGAGGTGGTAGTCGCCGTGGCCGCCGCCTTTGGTGGCCTGGAAATAGTCGGCCTGCGAGGGCTGGATTGTGCCCAGGCCGGGGCCGCCGCGCATAACGTTGATGACCAGCGCGGGGATGCGTGCGCCGGCTATATAGCTGATGCCTTCCTGTTTGAGGGATACGCCGGGCGATGACGAGGATGTCATGACGGCTTTGCCGGATGCTGCGCCGCCGTAGACCATGTTGATGGCGGCCACTTCGCTCTCAGCCTGGAGCACGACCATACCGGTTGTCTCCCAGGGTTTGAGGGCGGTGAGCGTCTCCAGCACCTCGCTCTGGGGGGTGATGGGGTAGCCGAAGTAACCGTCCATGCCGTAGCGGATGGCGGCGTGGGCAATGGCCTCATTGCCCTTCATAAGTTTTACTTCCTGTTCTTCCATATTGATATTCAGGTGTTTAAGGAGTTATTTTTCTACAACGCGATAGACCTCGATGCAGGCATCGGGGCATACCATGGCGCATGAGCCGCAGCCAATGCATTTGTCGGGGTAGGCCATATAGGCAAAGTGGTAACCGCGGTCGTTCACCTCCTTGGGCTGGAGGGAGAGGCAGTCCACAGGACAGGCCACCACGCAAAGGTCGCAGCCCTTGCAGCGCTTGTCGTCAACGGTGATAGCTCCATGAATCTTAGCCATATTGATTATAGGTTTTGATTTTTAGATTGATTTTCGGGGAGGGGCGGGAGCGGGGGTGATGCCCACGCCTTTTTTCTCGTTCACAAAAATAAGAAATTTTTTCGCAGTCCGCAAATAAAAATGCGCACAAAACACACAATCGCCTCCAAAAGCGCCACAGGCGGCCCTCCGCCACTTATTTTCCACACTTTTCCCCCGCAAAAATCAGGTGGATGGAGGGAAGAGTGCATGAATGGAGTTTGATTATTTCTAAAATTTTTGTACTTTTGCCGACATATCTTTTAAAAATCCTTCCTATGAAGAAATTCTGTGCCTTGTTGGCTCTTCTGTGTGTAGCTGCCGTGGCGTTTGCCGGACCTGATTTTTATTTGCGCGGCCATGACGGCGTGTGGTTCGAGGTGCGCGACGAGTATAAGTTCAAACAGGAGGGCGATGTTTATACCCTGCATGTGGACAAGCTGACCTCCGAGTACGCTTTCAAGATTGCTACTGCCGACTATTCCATCCAGTATGGTTCGAAGGACGCTTTTGGCTATGACACGCCCATGCTGTGCGTTGAGGGAGACGGCAACGACTTTTCGATTGCCGATTTCGCCGGCGCTTATGTGGCGGGAGCCACGCTGACGCTCGACCGCAGCAATCCGGAGGCCGTGTATCTGACGGTGACGCCCGATTTGTATCTGGCCGGCGAGATGAACAACTGGAACAATTGTGACCCGAAGACGAAATTTACCTTCCGGGACGGCGTCTACACTCTGGCGCTCAGGGGGTTGACCGGCAAATTTAGGATTGCGGCAGGCATTCAGCCGGGCTGGTCGGTTGAGTATGGCGCCAGTCAAGGGATGGTGTTTGGCCGCGAGTATACTTGTATTCCCGGACCGGGGAACGACATGAGCATGGAGCAGCGCTTCAACAATGTCATCATCACTTTCGACAAGGCGGCGAAGACCTTAAGGGTCTCGGACAACAATGCCAATTATGCCGGCGTGGACTTTTATCTGCGCGGCCACGACAACAACTGGGAAGCCCGCGACGCGTATAAGTTTGCGTGTCATGGCGATGTCTACACTCTGCATGTCGACTATCTGTGGCACAAAGGCGATGGCAACAATTTCCACATAACGGGCGGTGAGAGCACCAGTCTGGCCGGTGCTACGCTGATTTTCGATTACGGCGATCCCGAGGCGCCCACGCTGAAGGTTGTTCCGGACATATATTTCGCAGGCGGGATGAACAACTGGAACAACAGCCTTCCCGACTATCGTTTCAATGAGCGTCACGGCATTTATTCATTGTATATGGAGAGCCTGAGCGGCGATTTCAAGCTCACGGGCGGCACCAATCCTGAATGGACCTGGGAATTCGGCGGCGAAAGAGACATGGCCGTAGGCAATACCTACGCCGTGAAAAGCGGTGGCAACAACATGAGCGTCAGCGGCGCGCCTCTCAGCAATGTGACTCTTGTCTTCGATAACGACAACAAGACGCTGACGCTGAAGCCCATAGAGGAGGTCCTCGAGGGCCGTGACCTCTATCTTGCCGGGTCATTCAACGGCTGGAATCCTGCCGACCAGCGTTATAAATTCGAACGCGTCGGCGACCATTACACGCTGCGTGTTCCCCGGATATATGGTGTTTTCAAGGTGGTGACTCCCGACTGGGTTTATCAGATCGGTTGCCGTCATTCTATCTCGCTGTTCCGGCCAGCGTCGTGCCTGGTGGCTTCCAAAGGTTATGAAATGGAGCTGGCC
>SFOH01000016.1 GCA_004552485.1 Bacteroidales bacterium
GCGTAATCGCGCGTTAAAGATATTGTCTAAACAAGCATAAAAAACAGAAATACACCATGGGCGAAATGCTCAACTATCCCTTCTTCAGACTGGCGCTGCTGGCGGTCATCATCATCTCCGTGGCGGCGGCGGTCATCGGCACGTACATCATCACGCGGCGCCTGGTGGCCATCTGCGGCGGCATCACGCACGCCTGCTTCGGCGGCCTCGGCCTGGGTTACTTCCTGGGTGTCAGCCCCGTAGCCCTCGCCGCCGTCTTCGCCGTGGCCAGCAGCTTAGGCGTCGACTGGATGAGCCGGCGCTTCCGCGTGCGCGAGGACTCGGCCATCGCCGTAGTGTGGGCCCTGGGCATGGCTGTCGGCGTCCTCTTCGTCTTCCTCACGCCCGGATATGTGCCCGAACTCAACAGCTTCCTCTTCGGAAACATTCTGACGGTGACGCCGGCCGATATCTGCGTCTTCGGCGCGTTCACGGCGGCTCTGCTGCTGTTCATGGCGCTGTATTTCAAGGAGATAGTGGCCGTTGCCTTCGACCGCGACTTCGCCCGCGTGTCGGGCCTGCCCGTCACCCTGATTTCGACGGTGATGACCGTGATGGTGGCGCTCTGCATCGTCCTCACCATCCGCCTCGTCGGCGTCATGCTGCTCATGAGCATGCTCTCGCTGCCCATGATGACGGCCGAGTCGTTCGTCCACCGCTTCGGCCCGCTCATGCGCGTCAGCGTGGTCATCAGCATCGTATGCTGCGTGGCCGGACTCTTCGTCAGCGCCGTCATCGACGTGCCCGCATCCGCAATCATCGTCCTGCTCATGGCCGGCGTCTTTATCGTCGCGCGCGTGCTCCGCGCCGTCTTCCGCCGTCGCCTCCCCGCTAAAGCTTAACACATTATTATATATAGGAACATGAATCTGAAGATTGACGTCAAAAGCGTGGCCGACCTCGAGCAGGCCGCACGCCGCTTTGTTGAAGAGATGGGCGACGAAACCGTCTATGCCTTCTATGGCGAGATGGGCGCCGGCAAGACCACGTTCATACGCGCCCTCGCAGCCGCCCTCGGCGTGGAGGACGACGTGGCCAACTCCCCCTCGTTCAGCATTATAAACGAATACCGCTCGGACACTACCGCCGAGCTCATCTACCACTTCGACCTCTACCGCCTCGATTCGATGGACGAGGCCATGGACATCGGCGTCGAGGACTACTTCGACAGCGGCGCACTGTGCCTGCTCGAGTGGCCCGAGCGCATCGAGCCCATGCTCCCCGACGACACTGTGCGCGTCACCATCACGGTCAACCCCGACGAGTCGCGCACCATCACGGCCACGAGCGCCGACGCGCAATGACGCCGGTCAAGGTCCTGACGCTGGCGCAGACAAACTCCACCAACAGCGCCGCCGCCGCCCTCGGCGACGATGCCGTCCACGGCACCGTCGTCAGCGCCGTGTGCCAGACGGCCGGACGCGGCCAGCGCGGCAACACGTGGGAGAGCGCGCCGGGTCTCAACGCCACGTTCTCGCTGGTGCTCAGGCCGTCCGGGTGGCCCGTGCTGCGCCAGTTCGAGTTGTCGATGGTCATCTCCGTGGCCATCACGCGCGCCATCGAACAGCTTCTTTTTCAGGGCGTTAACGTGGCCGACCGCGACGCTCTGCCCGTGCGCATAAAATGGCCCAACGACATCTACATCGCCAACAAAAAAGTCTGCGGCATACTCATCGAAAACTCGCTCCACGGCGCCGCGATAGCGCGCCTGATCATGGGCGCCGGCGTGAACCTCAATCAATGCGAGTTTCTCAGCGACGCGCCCAACCCCGTGTCGCTCAAGCAGTTGAGCGGCCGCGATTATGATGTCACGGAGAGCGTGCGCCACCTCTCGCAGGCCGTCACCGACGCCGTGGACGCATACCTCGCGCACCCCGACACGGAGGCCCTGCTGCGCGACTACCACGCCCTGCTCTGGCGCAACGACGGCGCCATGCACAGCTGGCTCGACACCGCCGCCGGCACCGTCTTCGCCGCCGCCATCGACAGCGTTGCCCCCGACGGCCTCCTCACCCTACGAACCCCCGCCTCTCTCCTCCGCACCTTCCGCTTCAAAGAGGTCCACCCCGTCCTCTAATCCCCCGTTCGACCATGCGCAGATATTTTGAGAAGAAGCCGGTGAAGCCGTCGATGAACCGGAGGGCGTTCGTTCATGACTATCGGAGGCCCGGGGAGTATATGTTCACGCTGTTCAAGCACCCGGATGCGCCGGCGTTCTCAAGCGCTGCCGCGAGGCCGGACTGCTTGGCGCGACGGCGGCGCTGTTCCGCGGCGAGGGTATCAACGACAGTATTGTCTTCGACAATGACCGGCTCGATGTACTCAGAAAATATATCGCAGACAACCCGCGCAGACTGCTGATAAAGAGGATGTTCCCCGATTTGTTCCGGCGCCATCTGTCGGTGAGCATCGACGGCGATGTGGTGGACTGCGTGGGGAATATGTTCCTGTTGCGGCGGCCGATGATGGCGGTGCACCTGCGCCGTCGGTGGACCGACGCCGAGAAAGAACAGTATAAAGCGATGTGCATTTCTGCGGCGGCGCAGGGCATCGTGCCGGTGTCGCCGTTCGTGAGCCCCGTCGAGAACGAGATACGAACGCGCGTGCTCGACGCCGGCGGCGCTGTCATCCACATCGTAGACCATGGCTTTGAGGAGCGCTTCAAGCCGTCGGGGAAGAGCATGGACACCTGCGCGGATGGGCGGTTGCTGCTTGTCGCGGAAAGCGGGGCGGCTGTGCGTGGCGAGAAAATGAGCTATCGCAAGGCCAGCCGGCTCAACGAGCTGGCGGCGCGCCTGGCGGCGCTGACGCCGGCGTCGGCGATTGTCTTGAAGGGCGGGCGGCGGCTTCCGCCGCAATAAAAGCCGCTGAAATAAAAGCCGCAGGCTTTTATCACGGTCCTCCGGAAGGGGGCGCGGAGCCCGGCCCGGATGGCACCGTGCAGGAAGCCTGCGGCTTCCGGTCCCCGGCGAAAAAAGGCGGGCCCGCAGGGGGTCTGCGGGCCCGGGGTGGGCGGTGATTCGGCTGGGACTCAAACCCAGGACCCGCAGCTTAGAAGGCTGCTGCTCTATTCAGCTGAGCTACCGAACCAAGGGCGCGTTCGCGCTTTTCGCCGCAAAGGTAACACTTTTTTTTCAACTTAGCAACAAATTTGGCAAAAGCACGCAAAATCTTCGCCTCCGCTGCGCCTCCAATGGGCTTGCTCCGACCGTTAAATTTCGTTAAACTTTGCTCTTTTTCGTGGCCAATTCAAAAATAGGCGCTATCTTTGAAGACGATTTGAAACGAACCGTTAAATCAGGTAATACCATTGTGTAATAACCCTTTTTGAAGCCCCGGCCTTGCAGACTGCTCCGCAGATGTCTCTGCACTCCCGCCGCACGGTCTTAACTCTCAAACAGTCAAACGTTTACGTTCGATAACCCTAAGTGTCTGTAGACTATACACTTTTTCATTAATACCAACCAAATCCAAACATCTTATGAAATTATCTTTACGCAATGTAATGGCTGCCGGCGCATTCGTGCTCGCTTCAACAGCCATGACCGCAGCAGCGGATGACATCACTGCAGAGGGTTTCACTGTAACTCAGAATTTCTTCCACGAGATTCCCATTGCCGCCAACAACATCCGCACGGGTATGGGCGTAAACCAGAAGGTTTATGCTTTTGACAAAGCCAACGCCAAAATCATTGAGGTTTCGGCAGAAGGTGTCAAGACTCTTGACCTGGATGCAACCGGTTGCAACTCACTGACCTGCGACGATGCCGGCAACATCATCCTGAAAGTCGGCGGTTTTGGTGCCGCAGGCGACAAAGCTGACCACTACCGCATCTATCCCGCTGCCGGCGGTGAAGCTGTTGACGTTCAGCTGGCCGAAAACGACGGTGTTTCTGAATTTGTAGGCCGCAGCGACCAGATCGGCAAAGCCATCGGTAACGTTCTCGGTGACGAAGGCGGCGCTTTCTTCGTGCTGGCTAATACAACATCTTACATCCGTCCCGTAATTCTTGCCAACGGCGAGCAGAACGCTGACTATGCTGATTATATTAACTCAGTACTGCCCGATCAGGCCGCTACCTCCACGTCTATCGCTGTTCCCACAAAGAAGACCATGGAAGAACTCCTGGGTCTTAGTGACCTCTACAACGAGGGCGCTTACTATCGTTCAGATGCTAACTATCAGATTCAGGGTATTGATGAAGCCGGTGAAGCCTGGGTGACTGACTTTGTTCGCCCCACCAATTTCAATCAGCATGGCTGGGATATCATCTATATGGGTGAGAACGAGTATCAGCTCGTCTCAGGTCAGCGCGGCGGTCACTGGACCTGTGCCTGGTGCATCGCCGATAAGGATGGCAAGATCCTGGTTAACAGAGAAGTTTCTGATTATACCGCTGCTCTTGCAAATGGTAATGGTTCAATGCTGAATGTTCGTTACGTTGACGAGAACACCGTTGAGGTTTATCAGCTTTACGTAACTGCCGCTGCCGGCTATGCTGCTATGTGGACCGTTAAGTTCCCCGGCGGTGACGAGCCTCAGCCCGCTGCTCCCCTCTACATGTGGGGTAACACCGACGGCCTCGGCTGGGACCCCGCTGCTCCCGCTGAGCTGACCGCCGAGAACGGCGTTTACACCTGGTCTTTCCCCGCAAACTGCAAGCCCTCCTTCAAGATCGGTGATGCTAAAGGCGCAAGCTGGGACGAGGTTAACGCTGCCGTTTACAACGTTGTAGAAGGCAATGAAATGGCCGGCGCCGGCACTTACACCCTCGCTAAGAACGACTTTGCCGTCAACAACAACCCCTCCAACCTCTCTCTGCCCAACGGCACCTGGAATATCAAGGTCGACCTGGCCAACCTCACTCTCACTGTTGAGGGCGAAGCCAACCTCGATGCTCCCACATACTACTTCCGCGGCGAAGTCAACGGCTGGGGCTTCGACGAAGCTTACCAGCTCATTCCCACCGGTGAGACAAGCGAAAGCGGTGAGATCATTTACAAGCTTGCCTTCCCCGAAGGTCTCGTTGCCGGCCAGTTCAAGATTGCTGACCAGACTTGGGGCGATGTATTCTCAAACGGTGGCAGCATCTCCGACTATGGCACCTATGAGTTCTTCCACAGCAACAGCACCGAAAACACTAAGCTCACCAAAGAGCTGAAACCCGCTTACCTGACATTCTACTATCAGCCCGAGGCCGGTAAGTCTTCATGGCTGAAGATCGATAAGACCGACGCTGTTGAGGATATCGCCGTTGACGCCAACGAGGCTGAGGCTGTTTACTACAACTTCCAGGGCGTACGCGTTCAGAACGTTGTTCCCGGCGCATACATCAAGGTTGTAGGCGACAAGGCCAGCAAGGTTATCGTTCGCTAATCCACGACTTCCGCACATAAGCGGCTGAGGCAGAAGGGCTCCGCGCCCCGAAAGCAATAAGCCGCACACGCTAATCAGCCACTGATTAACAAGTATCACAGGGGCTGCGCACCAAACCGCGCAGCCCCTGTTTTCCCTCCTGGGGCTTCGCTTCGCCGCCCCCTCCCCGAGCCGCCCTCCACCGCGGTGGCCCCTTTCAGCCGACGGCGCGGGCAACGTCCCGTCCGAGGCGATTTGAACTGATATTTACCCCGATTTGTTTAACTATAAACTTAAAACTTTTTACTGACTTTGGACTCTTTTGATCTTTGGCTCAACATCTTCGGATGGGCAGCCTCCATCTGCATGATTCTGGGCTACATGCCCCAGGCAATCGTGACCATGCGCACCCGCAACACCGACGGCATCTCCGTGCCCGGTTTCGTTATGATGGGTCTCGGCGGCATCTTCTTCGTCGCCATGGGATGCATGACCGCGAACTGGCCCCTCGTGGCTACGAATGTTATCTCAACCATCAGCTCTGCCATCGTCTTCGGCATGAAGCTGAAAAATGACGCCGCAAAGCGCAAAGGCGGCAAGAACGTTTAACCCTTTAAAACTCAAAAGATTATGACAACAGAAGTATGGGTGAGCGTGTTTGGCGCCCTTGCCTCCATCTGCCTGGTGCTGGGCTATCTGCCCCAGGCCATCACCACCATCCGCACCCGCGAGACGGACGGCATCGCCCTCTCGACATTCATCATGCTTGGCCTGGGAAGCCTGTTCTTCACCATCCAGGGCATCATGATTTGCGTGCACATCAGCGTGACCGCCGGCTGGGCTCTCGTACTCACCAACGCCATCACCACCATCTGCTCGGTGATCATCTTCGTCATCAAGATCATCAACGACAGCAAGAAACGCAAACGCTGAGGCCGCGGGGCCGTGCGCCCCGGCCGGGCTCAGCGCCTCTTTTGTGTCTGTTCTGCTTGGAATTTTTGCCGCGGAGGCAGAATTTTTTGCGGAAAAAGTTGCAGGAATGAAAAATATGTATTAACTTTGCATCGCTTTTCCGCAGAAAGGCACCTTGCGGGCATAGGTCCGACGGTTTGTACGCTTCAATAGCTCAGTTGGTTAGAGCATCTGACTGTTAATCAGAGGGTCGTTGGTTCGAGTCCATCTTGAAGCGCCAGATTACTTCCTTTTTTAAATTGCTTCAATAGCTCAGTTGGTTAGAGCATCTGACTGTTAATCAGAGGGTCGTTGGTTCGAGTCCATCTTGAAGCGCCGCACAAAGGCATGCAGCCCATCGGCTGCGTGCCTTTGCGCTGTTTAGGGGGCGCCTGCGGCGCGGGGCGCAAACCCGGAGCCGCAGGCTCCGGGCACGGTCTCCGACGCCGTGGAGGCGGCGAGGGAGGCGGGCGACAACTGGGAGGGCCGGCGAGGGAGGGCGGGCGACCGCGGTGGAGGCGGCGGCAGGGAGGCGAAAAGCGGGGGGGGAGGGGGCGAAAAGGGCGAAAAATACCTTGGATTAATTATTTTTTTCGCTAATTTGTTGGCTGTGCGCCGACAATTTCCTAACTTTGCACTTTAGGAAGCACGCGCGTAGTCTTTTTCGGCTATCGGGCGCGCCTCGGGCACGCCGGAACGCCCCGGAGCGACCCCGGAGCCGCCGGCTTCGGGCGCGGTCATGCACCGCGAAGGCCGGCGCCGAGCTTCCCCCCTTAATGAGCAAGTAACAATAAACAAAAATAAGTACTAATCCATTCACTAAAATCATCTTATGTGGTTAATTAAATCATCTATAGGACGCAAGTTCGTGATGGCTATCACGGGCATCTGCCTTGTCCTATTCGTTACTTTTCACGTGCTGATGAACAGTGTGGCCCTGATTTGGCCCGCCGCCTACAACTCTATCTGTGAGTTCCTGGGCGCCAACTGGTACGCTCTGATCGCCTCTGCCGGTCTGGGTCTGCTGTTTGTCCTCCACATCTGCTATGCCGTCTGGCTGACGCTCCAGAACCGCGCCGCCCGCGGCACCGACCGTTACGCCGTGACGGCCCGTCAGCCCCAGGTGGAGTGGTCGTCAAAGAACATGCTCGTGTTAGGCATTGTGATCCTGGCCTTTCTGGCCGTTCACCTCATCCAGTTCTGGGCCAAGATGCAGTGGAACGAGCTGCGTCACGCCGAGCTTAGCGTTCTGCCTCAGCTGAACGGCGCTCCCGTCGGCCCCGCTCAGGGCACGCTCATGCTGCAGCTGGCCTTCTCATGCTGGTGGACCCCCGTCATCTACATCATCGGCTTCATCGCCCTCTGGTTCCACATGAACCACGGTTTCTGGTCGATGTTCCAGACCATCGGCTGGAACAACAAGATCTGGCTCCAGCGCCTGAAAACCATTTCCTGCTGGTGGACCTCGATC
Organism: Bacteroidales bacterium; assembly: GCA_004552485.1. Lineage (GTDB taxonomy): Bacteria > Bacteroidota > Bacteroidia > Bacteroidales > Muribaculaceae > CAG-873. The sequence continues at coordinate 7,818 of SFOH01000016.1, forward strand.
GTTGTCCTGCTGTTCATCGCCCAGGCCATCGTCTTCACCGTTGCCGCACACCGCAACTATTACACTGACAACGAGCAGCTCCAGGAGCAGTATGCCGAATACTGGGAAGGTCTTGCTCAGAAAGAGTGCGAGGACTTCCTCGCCCCGATTGCCGCTTTCCAGGCCGAGATTCAGCAGGCCCAGGCCGAAGGCATGGACGTCGGCAAGCTTCAGGCTGTCTATCAGAAAGTCCAGGCCAACATCCAGAACTACGTTATGAGTGAGGGTCCCGCCTTCCTGCAGGTTGCCGAGGCCATCATGAACGGCTACGACACACAGTGCCCGCTGGTTATGCCCGATCAGACTTCGCCCATGAACCAGCTCAGAGCTCTGACCGCCCAGGTTAAGCAGTCGCTGCCCGAATCCGCTCCCGAGGCCGCTGCTCAGGAGGCCGCTGCCCCCGCCCAGAAGGCTGCCCCTGCTGACAGCGAAGTGGCCGTCGAAGAGGCTGTGGTAGAGCCCGTTGCCGCCGACAGCGCCGATAACAATGCTAACAACAACAACTAATCACACTCAGAGATATGGCAGATCTTAAAAACTTAGAGGGTATGATTGACTCTACCCCCATCATGAAAGACTTCGCTGACGTTGAAAAGTCTTCACTTCCTGAGTATCAGATTGACTCAAAGATTCCCGAAGGTCCCGTCGCTGAGAAATGGACAAACTATAAGGCCCACCAGAAACTGGTGAACCCCGCCAACAAACGCCACCTCGACATCATCGTCGTTGGCACGGGTCTGGCCGGCGCCTCCGCCGCCTCCACCCTCGGCGAGATGGGCTTCAATGTGCTGAACTTCTGCATCCAGGATTCGCCCCGCCGCGCCCACTCCATCGCTGCTCAGGGCGGTATCAACGCCGCCAAGAACTATCAGAACGACGGCGACTCGGTCTACCGTCTGTTCTACGACACGGTGAAGGGCGGTGACTTCCGCTCGCGCGAGGCAAACGTTTACCGTCTTGCCGAGGTTTCGAACAACATCATCGACCAGTGCGTTGCCCAGGGCGTTCCCTTCGCCCGCGAGTACGGCGGCCTGCTTGCCAACCGCTCTTTCGGCGGCGCCCAGGTTTCGCGTACGTTCTACGCCAAGGGTCAGACCGGCCAGCAGCTTCTGCTCGGCGCCTACTCATCGCTGAACCGTCAGATTCAGAAAGGCACCGTCAAGAGCTACACCCGCCGCGAGATGATGGACATCGTCATCGTCGACGGCCGCGCCCGCGGCATCATCGTCCGCAACCTCATCACCGGTAAACTCGAGCGCTACTCGGCCCACGCCGTTGTGCTCGCCACCGGCGGTTACGGCCGCGCTTTCTTCCTGTCGACCAACGCCATGGGCTGCAACGGCTCCGCCGCTGTCCAGGCCTTCAAGAAGGGCGCATACCTGGCCAACCTGGCCTTCACGCAGATCCACCCCACCTGCATCCCCGTGCACGGCGAGGACCAGTCGAAGCTGACGCTGATGTCAGAGTCGCTGCGTAACGACGGCCGCATCTGGGTGCCCAAGAAGAAAGAGGACGCCGAGGCCATCCGCGCCGGCAAGCTCAAACCCACCGACATCCCCGACGAGGACCGCGACTTCTATCTGGAGCGCCGCTATCCCGCCTTCGGTAACCTCTGCCCCCGCGACATCGCCTCGCGTGCCGCCAAGGAGCGCTGCGACGCCGGCTACGGCGTGGGAACGGGCAATGCCGTTTATCTGGACTTCAAATACGCCATCGAGCGCCTGGGTGCCGACGTCGTCCGTGACCGCTACGGCAACCTCTTCGACATGTACCAGATGATCTCCGACGACAACCCCTACGAGACTCCCATGATGATCTTCCCCGCCTCCCACTACACCATGGGCGGCATCTGGGTCGACTATGAGCTTCAGACTTCGGTGAAGGGCCTGTTCGCCATCGGCGAGTGCAACTTCTCCGACCACGGCGCCAACCGTCTGGGCGCGTCCGCTCTGATGCAGGGTCTCGCCGACGGATACTTCGTGCTGCCCTACACCATGCAGAACTATCTGTCCGACCAGATCAAGGTCGAGTGCCCCTCCACCGACTCCGAGGAGTTCGCCCGCGCCGAGCAGGGCGTGAAGGAGCGCATCGCCAAACTGATGGCCATCAAGGGCACGAAGAGCCCCGACGAGATTCACAAACGCCTGGGCCACGTGATGTGGAACCTGGTGGGCATGGGCCGCACGCTCCAGGGCCTGGTGAAAGCGCTCGACGAAATCGCCGACGTGCGCAAGGAGTTCTACACCGACCTGCGTATCGTGGGTGAGGCCGAGGACCTCAACACCGAGCTCGAGAAGGCTCTCCGCCTCGAGGACTTCCTGGTCATCGCCAAGATGATGGCCATCGACGCCCTCAACCGCAACGAGAGCTGCGGCGCTCACTTCCGCGAGGAGTACCAGACCAAGGACGGCGAGGCCGCCCGTAACGACAAGGACTATATGTATGTGTCCTGCTGGAAGTACACCGGCGACGAAGAGAAGCCCATCCTCCTCAAGGAGCCCCTCAAATACGAGAGCATCACGGTTCAGACCCGTAACTACAAATCATAACAGTCCATCTCAAAAAAGACCAACATGGAAAATACTATCAGCGTAAATCTGAAAATCTGGCGTCAACGCGGTCCCAAAGAGAAAGGACAGTTCGTCAGCTACCATCTTGACAATGTATCCACCGGCAGCTCATTCCTGGAGATGCTCGACATGCTGAACCAGCAGCTTGTGGAGAACAACCAGGAGCCCGTGGTTTTCGATAACGACTGCCGCGAGGGCATCTGCGGCATGTGCTCGCTCTACATCAACGGCCACCCCCACGGCCCCGTGCAGGGCATCACCACCTGCCAGCTCCACATGCGCAAGTTCAACGACGGCGACACCATCACCATCGAGCCCTGGCGCTCCGCCGCTTTCCCCGTGATCCGCGACCTCGCCGTCAACCGCAACGCCTTTGACCAGATTCAGCAGGCCGGCGGCTACGTGTCGTTCAACTGCGGCGGCGCTCCCGACGCCAACGCAATTCCCATCTCGAAGGCTGTCGCCGACGAGGCCATGGACTCCGCCACCTGCATCGGCTGCGGCGCTTGTGTCGCTGCCTGCAAGAACGGCTCCGCAATGCTGTTCGTGTCGGCCAAGGTGAGCCAGTTCGCCCTCCTGCCCCAGGGCCAGGTCGAGCGCAAACGCCGCGCCCGCGCCATGGTTGCCAAGATGGACGAGCTCGGTTTCGGCAACTGCACCAACACCGGTGCCTGCGCCGCCGAGTGCCCCAAGAACGTTTCTCTGAGCAATATCGCGCGCCTGAACCGCGAGTTCATCAACGCCAAGTGCTCTGAATAAAGACCTCCCCCGTCCGGGCGCTGCGGCGCTCCGGGCGTAATCCCCCACGGCGGGGCAATCACGGTTGACGGACCGCGGTTGCCCCGCCGCTCTTTTTTGTGCGCGGTTGCGCCGGCGATGAAAGAGTGGGTGAAAATCGGGCGCGCGGGCCTTATCTTTGCGCCATTGTTGAACCTTTATCATTATTTCGCTATGGAAAGAAATCGTAATCAAAACAAGAAGAAGAGCGCGGCGCGCGCCGAGAGCGTCGTCGAGAGCCTCACCAACCTCGAGGCCGACCGCCACGGGATGCTGCGCATCACGGCCATGCCGAGCGTGGTCAGCGCCGATGCGTCGCTGAGGCCGCTCACGGCCGTCGACTCGGCGACGCTGCTGTGCTGCCGAGGCCGTGAGCTTCTTGCCGCCAGCATCGCGGACGGCGCGGAGACGGCGGTGTGCGAGCTGCCTGCCGAGGCGCTGTGCGCGGCTTCCGTAGGCGGCGCCGTGACGGTGATGACCCAGGCCGGACCCTTCCGCGTGGAGCGCGGCGAGGACGGAGGATGGACGGCGCCGGGTGTGATGCCCGCGCTGCCCGCCGCCGTTTTCTCGATGGTGCCCGCCGGCAGCCTTGTCAGCGGTCTGCCCGCCATGGAGGTGGACGCCGCAGTCATCTCCGCGAAAATGCTCGGCGCCTACACCGCCGCGGCCACGCAGGCCGACGCCGCCGGACTCCTCCTCCAGCCCGTGATGGCGGCATGGCGCCTGCGCGACCGCGACGGCCGCGTCCTCCACGTCTCCGAGCCGGTGGCCGTGGTGCCCGAGGCGCCGGCCCTCGCCTCGTGCTCGCGCTCGTTTGCGTTCACCACCGACGACAAGGGCGTGCGCCACACTTCTCCCGCCGAGTTTTCGGCACCGACGTTCAATCTTCAATTAGACATAAACGACACGCTGTCAGGCATATGGAGCGACACTGTCGCCAGCCTCGAGGTGCTCGTCTCGCCCCAGTTCCACCCTGTCTCCTCGGCCGACGGCACCCTTCAGTTCGGCCGTGATGAGGCGGGCAGCACGGGCACCGTCGCCTTCATCGGCGGCGGCAGCCTGCGCGGCATCTACAACGGCTCGGCGGCGTCGGCCGGACTCATGGCAGCCGCCGCCGCGCGCTTCGCGAAGATTGCCCGCGTCGCCGCCGTCGTGGCCTATCCGTTCAAAAAGGCGCAGAGCATCACCGTGCCCGTCAGCTACGGTCAGACGCCGCTGCGCCAGGCCGACGAATTAGCCGAGGCGCTGGCCGAGCCCGTAACTGCGGAGGCAGGCGGCGCAGCACCTGAGCTTTTCGCGGCGCGGCAGGTGGCCGTAGCTCCGGGTGCCGTGGCCTGGTCCGGCATCACGCGCGTGCATGCTCCCGTGCCCTCGCCGGCGAATTGGGCGCTTAAGAGCGGCGACCGCATCTGGGAGGCCGTCACGCGCGTGCGCTTCGCCAACGGCGACTGCCTGGTCGAGCGCCACGAGGGCGCCGCCGACCCCGTGGCCTTCTCGCCATTCGTGAGCTATCCCGAGCCGGATGTCACGGAAGTGACTGTGGCTATGATGGTTGACGGCGCCTTCTCAACGCTGACGCTGAACATGCACAACGACGCGACGGGCACGCGCAGCATCGCCGCTTCCACGGCCACGTCGCTCACCGAGCCGCTGCCCGTGGCCACGGAGATTGACAGCGGCGAGCACCATGTCGGCGCCGCCGACCTCGATGCGCGCCGCATCATCGTCTGCCCCTCGTCCGACCCGCTCAACCCCGCCGTCAGCGCCACGGCGGTGACGCAGGTGCGCGCCATTGTGCCGGCGCGGAGCACAGGCGCTACGTGGGACTTCGGCCGCAGCCGCTTCCTGGTGTTCACGGCGGGCGGCACGGAGCTGTTGGTGGTCAATGCGGCGCTGACGGCAGTGTCGTTGGGCGGCATCGCGGGCGCCGTCGTGGCCGGGCAGCAGAGCGTCTGCGACGCCGGCGACAGCGTCTATGCCCTCACCGGCGACGGCGTGCTCACGCGCTTCAGCGGCACGCGCGCCGAGGTCATCGACACCACCGTTCCCGGCGACCGCCTCGCCTTTCTGCCCGCCACGCGCGAGGTGCTCACGGCCGACACCGCCGACAATGTCGCGCGCGTCTATCCGCTGTGGCTGCAGGGACGTTATGAGTCGCTAAGGCTGCCGCGCTACTACGAGCTGAGCCTGTGCGCGGCGGGGGCGTGGCTGTCCGGCCCCGCCGCGGCGTTCACGCAGACGAGTGACCGCGGCCTCGTCTGCCTCACCGACCGCCGTGCCGCGGAGGACGCCGTCACCGTGGGCTGGCGCATGCGCCGCGATATGTCCGCGCCCACGTGCCTGCACCTGTCCGCGACGTCCATCGACGGCCACGTGACCGTCTCGCGCCGCTATCTGTCGGCGCGCCTCGCGCCGGTGTGCCGACTGCGCCTCCAGGGCATCATCAATGCGCCGCTGCGCCTGCCCGCCCTCGACTTCCTGCCCCAGCCGTTGGTGCTCACCGGCTCGACGACCGTCTCTTCCGATTTCCTTGTAAAATATTAATCATTAAGGCTTTGTCAATGATGAAATACACAGAATTGCTTGCTGAAAACCGCCGGCGCCTGGCTCTTTTGCCGGAGCGCCGCCCCTATGACCCGCGCACGGGCGAAGGCTGCTGCGGGGAGCGCACGGAGGTGACCACGCCGCTGCCCGACCTGCCGCGCGCCTTCGTGCCCGTGGCCATGACGCGCGATGCCGACTATTCGCCGCGCCTCGGCGCCACGGCCTGGGAACGGCTGCGCATACGCCACGACTTCGAGTACTGGGCGTGGCGCTGCGTGCGCATCTTCTACAAGACGGCGGGCGGCGAGGGACCCTTCCGCCTCAACGCCGGTCAGCGGCGCGTGCTGGAGGTGATGGAAGACGACCGCCGCGCCGGGCGACCCGTGCGCGTCATCGTGCTCAAGGCGCGTCAGTGGGGTTGTTCGACCCTCGTGGCCGTGTACATGGCGTGGTATCAGCTGGTGCTCCTGCGCAACTGCAACTCGCTGATATGCGGCCATGTAAAGGATGCAGCCACCAACATACGCTCCATGCTCGAATACCTGCTCAGCCAGTATCCCGAGGAACTTTGGGACGCCGACGAGAACGGCGGCGTGCGCCATCCTCAGCTGAAAAGCATGGGCGCGTCGCAGAACATGAAGGCGCTGGCCGGGCGCGACTGCCGCGTGACGCTGGCCACAGCCATCGCCCCCGACGCGGTGCGCGGCGCCAACCTCTCGCTGGCCCATCTGAGCGAGGTGGCATACTACGGCGCTACGACGCAGCGCAGCCCCGAGATGCTGCTGAAGAGCATCATCGGCTCGGTGATGCCGCAGCCTAACACACTGGTAGTCATGGAGTCGACCGCCAACGGCGTGGGCAATTTCTTCCACCGCGAGTGGCTGCGCGCCGAGGCCGGCAAGAGCGACAAACACGCCGTTTTCGTGCCGTGGAGCCTCATCGCCGAGTATTCGATGGATGTCGCCGACAGCGATGCCGCCACGTTCTTCGCCTCCTTCGACGCCTACGAGCGCGGGCTGTGGGACGCGGGCCTCACGCTGCAGCAGATTATGTGGCACCGCGTCACCGGGCGCGCCTATCCGTCGCCGGACGCCTTCCACGCCGAGTTTCCGTTCACGCCCGTCGAGGCCTTCACGCTGAGCGGCAACCACGTGTTCGCGCCCGAACGCATCGCCGAGCTGCGCCGCGGCACGTGTCCGCCAGCCATCGTCGGCGAGCTGAGCCGCGGCGTCGTACGCGCCGAGAGCGGAGGCACCCTGCAGATGTGGGAAGAGCCGCAGGATGGCGCCTACTATGTGGCGGCCGTGGACATCGGCGGACGCTCGGCCTCGGCCGACTGGTCGGTCATCTCCGTGCTCAGCCACGGCGCCGTGCCGCGTGTGGTGGCGCAATGGCGCGGGCACACCGACCACGACGTCCTCGCCGACAAGGCCGTGGCCCTCGCCGCGCTCTACAACGAGGCGCTCCTGGTGGTGGAGTCGAACACGCTCGAGTCGGCCGGTTCATGCGTGGGCGGCGACAATTCGCTGACCGTCATCGACCGCCTGCGCGAGAGCTATTCGAACCTCTACACGCGTCCGGTCGTCGACAACCTCACGGGCGGCATGACCACGCGCATCGGTTTCCATACGAACCGTCGCACCAAGTCGCTGCTAATCAACACATTGATAGCGGCTGTTCGCGACGGAGGCTATGTCGAGCGCTGCGACGAAGCCTGCAACGAGCTGTCGACCTACATCCAGCACCCCAACGGTAGCTATGCCGCCCGCGACGGCTGCCACGACGACATCCTCATGACGCGCGCCATGGCGCTCTACGTCATCAGCACGTCGGCGCCGGCCGTTGCCCCCGCCTCGGTGCCTTACCCCCTCCCGTACCTCTGACCCTCAATTCACCTCCCCCGTACCAGCCTAAAACACCGGCACATCCGAGCCTCCGTTCCTGAAATTTTCCGGGACGGGGGCTTTGAGTGTTGTGGAGATTTCGGCAAACGAAAAAAGAAAAATTGGTCAAAAGGGAATATTATTTGTCAGATTCGGAATAGTTTCGTACCTTTGCAGCCTATTATTAACATTTATTTATGAATAAGCTAATCCTTGCCGCCGCCGTGACGGCCGCGGCCACCCTTAATGCCAACGCTGAGGGTTACCAGGTGAACTCCCTTTCTGCCAAGCAGTTAGGCATGGGCCACACCGGAATCGCCCTCGAACTGGGCGCCGAGTCAATGTTCTTCAACCCCGCCGGTATGGCATTCATGGACAACACCCTCGACCTGTCCGCCTCCGTCGCCGCAATCTCCAGCCACATCTCCGCGAAGACCCCGGACGGCACAACCTACCACTCCGACAACAAGATTTCCACGCCGCTCATGGTGGCAGCCGCCTTCAAAGTCTATGACAATTTCAAAGCCGGCGTGAGCTTCTACACCCCTTACGGCTCGTCCGTGACCTGGGGCGACAACTGGCCGGGCGCCGTGCTCAACCAGAACGTCGACCTCAAAATTTACACCGTCCAGCCCACTCTCTCGTGGGCCATCACCGACAAGCTGAGCATCGGCGCCGGCGCCATGGTTTCGTGGGGCACCGTCGACCTGAACAAGGCGCTCGTGACGGCCTCCACCGCTGACCGCGCCATCGCCGTCATGAAGCAGCTGGGTCAGCTCCCCGCCGAGACGCCCGCCTTCGGCAACACCACCCCCGCCTCCGTCAACCTCAAAGGCTCGGCCGACGTGGTCGTGGGCTTCAACGTCGGCGCCATGTACAAGATTAACGAGAAAATCAACGTGGGCGCACAGTTTCGTACCCGCATGGACATGAAGGTGAAGAAAGGCGATGCCTCCGTCATCTATGCCAACTCGGTGGCATCAAGCATGTTAGGCTCGACCCTCGACCTCATCAACAACGCCAACTTCGCCGCCCAGATGCCCGCTCCCTGGGTGCTCGGCTTCGGTGTCTCCTACAAGCCCATACCCCGCCTGACGCTGGCCCTCGACGCCCGCCTCACCGGCTGGCACGCCTACAAAACTCTCGACATCGACTTCCTGGCCGACCAGCTCGAGCCCTACGACCAGCACATCCTCAAGGACTACAAGAACGCGTGGGCATTCAGCCTGGGCGCACAGTACGCCATCACCGACCGCTGCGACCTGCGCGCCGGCCTGATGACCGACCTCACGCCCGTCAACAAAGAGTGCTTCAACCCCGAGACGCCCGGCATGACGCGCATCGCGCCCACCGTCGGCTTCTCGTTCCGCCCCATCCCCAGCTTCTCCATCGACCTGGGCTTCATGTACACCGCCGGCTGCGGCCGCAAAGGCGCCTCCTGCGAGTATGCTGACCTGCTGGGTGCCAACATGATAGCACGCCTGCAGGCCGCCGGCATCCCCGACGCCGCCATCCAGCAGATGGGCTTCTCGTCGACCGGCAAATTCGCCGCCGACTACAACCTCCACGCCTTCACCCCCTCCATCGGCATCCAGTACAAATTCTGATTCCCCGCCCCGTCCCGTACGAAAATCATGATTTTGTGGATTCGGAAATTCAACAAAGCATAACCCCATATAACGAGGTCTCGTTTCCATTATAGGAACGAGACCTCGTTTTCTATTAAGATTTTTGGAAATGATATAAACGTTTGATGCAAAGCATCTTATACGAAATAATAATGTTTATCGTTTCCTATACCGCTGTCATTTCGGTTCCCCAATTCTAATATTTGGAAATATTGCAGTCCGATGAAAGGTGGGGCGGAGGGAGGACGGCAGAGCCGTCCATTAGGGTAGCCAGGGCGTGCTAACGCCGGCGTTCCCGGTCGCATATATAGTGACTTGAGTCCGAGCGCGATTTTTGGGAAGCTTGAAATCATAAAAACAAACTCAATCGCCTTTGGATCAACAGCCGAAACATGCTTTTATGTTGTTCTCAACTTTTAATCGGACAACAATAATTTGGAAATGATTATTTGCGTTGTGACTACTGATATGTGCCCCAATTGGTTTAAAATTGTGGGGGTCAGAAGGTGTATTTGTAGGCGAGGCCGAGGATGTGGGAGTTGGCGGAGGTGGGCGCCATGCTGTGGTTGTAGGCGATGAAGCGGTAGTAGGCGTCGAGGCTGTTGTGGCTGTCGATTTTGAAGCCGGTGCCGGCGGTGTAGTACACTTTTTCGACGCCCCAGTTGTTGTAGAGCTCGGCGTCGGCGTAGGGCGTAAAGCGCCATCCCTGAGGACGATACTGCACGCGCAGGCGCGAGCGCAGCACGTTTTTGCCGTTGCCTTTGGCCTCGGTTTCGCCCATGAGGTCGGTGGCGCAGTCGAGGAGGGGCACGCTCTTGCCCGGGCGGTAGGTGTACTGCCAGCCCTCGCGCAGGGAGATGCGGAAGTCGCCGGCGCTGACGGTGCCGGTGAACGAGATGACGACGCGGTGGCGGCTGCCCCAGTAGGACGAGCGGATGCTTTTCTCAGCGCCGTCGGCGTCGAGGGAGACCTTGGGGGCGTGGTGGTCGCGGATGAAGGTGTAGCTGCCGGAGGCGGTGAGCCACGGTGTGAGGCGGTAGTCGGCTTTGGCGACGAGGTTCCATCGTCCGACGGTGCCGGCGTCGTCGCGGGTGCGCAGTTCGGCCTCGCCGCTGACGCTCAGCCGGGAGTTGATTTTCTTCTCGGCGGTGGCTTTGTACCAGATGCCGAAGTCGGTGTCCGGGGCAGAGTCGGCGTGGGCGGCGATGGCGGGGAGGACCAGCACGGCTATGAGCGTAAGTCGCTTTGCGACAGCGCGAAAGAGGGTCGGGTTCATTATCGGGGAGAGTGTTTTTGTCAGTGTATGCATACTTCAGTATAACAACGGCGTGTTGCCTTTGGTTTTGAGGGAACGGGGAGCGCGGGTGTCAGCCTTCGAGCAGGTCGGGGCGGAGGCGCATGGTGCGCTCGACCGACTGCTGGTGCTTCCACTCGGCGATTTTGGCCTCGTGGCCGGAGAGGAGGATGGGCGGCACTTCCCAGCCCTTGTAGACGGCGGGACGTGTGTAGATGGGGCCTTCGAGGAGGTTGTCCTGGAAGGAGTCGGAGAGGGCCGACTGCTCGTCGCCCATAGCGCCGGGGATGAGGCGTACGATGGCGTCGGTGATGATGGCCGCGGGCATTTCGCCGCCGGTGAGGACGTAGTCGCCCACGCTTATCTCCTTGGTAATCAGGTGCTCGCGGATGCGATAGTCGATGCCTTTGTAGTGGCCGCAGAGGATGATGATGTTGTTGAGCAGCGAAAGCGAGTTGGCCATTTTCTGGTTGAAGGTCTCGCCGTCGGGGGCGGTGAAAATGACCTCGTCGTAGTCGCGCTGCGACTTCAGCTCGGTGATGCACCGGTCGACGGGCTCGATTTGCATGACCATACCGGCCTCGCCGCCAAAGGGATAGTCGTCGACTTTGCGGTGCTTGTTGGTGGACCAGTCGCGCAGGTTGTGGACGTGAATTTCGGCCAGCCCAGCGTCGCAGGCGCGTTTCACGATGGAGCATCCCAGCGGGCTTTCGAGCATCTCGGGCACCACTGATATAATGTCAATTCTCATATTCTTTGATGGTTTTGCCGCCGAGGATGAGGCGGCTGATGAAGGGCGTTGTGTACTGATAGGGGATGACAGACAGCGAGGGGAGCGGACAGGTGACGATGATGTTGGCGCGCGTGCCGACGGCGAGGACGCCGTGGTCGGGGAGGTCCATGGCCATTGCGCCGCCGCGGGTGACGCAGTCGAGGGCCTGCCGCGGTGTGAGCTTCATCTTGATGCATCCGAGCGCCCACACGAAGCGCATGTCGCCGGAGGGAGATGAGCCGGGGTTGTAGTCGGAGGCGAGGGCCACGCGGCATCCGGCTTCGAGCGCCTTGCGGGCGGGAGCGTAGGGCATGCCCAGGAAGAACGAGGCGCCGGGGAGCATGGTGGCGACGGTCGCGGACTTGGCCAGCAGGTCGATCTGAGGCTGTTCGGCGCGCTCGAGGTGGTCGACGGAGACAGCGCCGTGTTCGACGCCAACCTCCACGCCGCCGCTGACGTCCAGCTCGTTGGCGTGAATCTTGGGGCGCATGCCGTAGGGCGCGGCGGCCTCCATGATCTGCGCCGTCTGCGCGGGCGTGAAGAATCCGCGGTCGCAGAACACGTCCACGAAGTCGGCGAGGCCTTCGGCGGCCACGGCGGGAATCATCTCGCGGCAGACGTGGTCGACATAGTCCTGCCGGCGGCCGGCGAAGGCGCGTCCGACGGCATGGGCGCCGAGGAATGTGGCGCGCACGGTCATGGGCACTGCCCGGCGGATGCAGCGGATGACGCGCAGCATTTTCAGCTCGTCTTCGAGGGTGAGGCCGTATCCGCTCTTGATTTCGATGGCGCCGGTGCCTTTGAGCATGACCTCGCGGGCGCGGGCGAGACTCTGCTCATAGAGCTCGTCCTCGGGCGTGTCGTGGAGCAGGTCGGCACTGTTGAGGATGCCGCCGCCGCGGCGGGCGATTTCCTCGTAGCTCAGGCCGTTGATTTTGTCGAGGAACTCGCCGTGGCGGCTGCCGGCGTAGACGATGTGGGTGTGCGAGTCGCAGAACGAGGGCAGGGCGTAGCCGCCGCGGGCGTCGACGACCTCCTCGCCGGGCTCGGGCGCGGGCACGGTGTCCATCGGCCCCATGGCGATGATGAGCCCCGTGGCGCCGTCGGCGCGCAGCCAGCCGTCGGCTATGTCCGACGAGAAAATTTCTTTTATGTTGACAATCAGCATGATGCGTTCTCCAGGAATTTCACGGAAGCGTCGATGAGCGGATACATCACCACATCGTTTTCGACGAAGGGCACGACACGGCGGTATTCGGCGTGCCACTCCTCCAGGGCCGGCGACGTTGTGAGCGGGCGGCGCAGGTCGATGGCCTGGGCGGCGTTGAGCAGCTCGATGGCCAGCACGCGGCGTGTGTTCAGGATGATGCGCACGAGCTTGGTGGCCGAGTTGGCGCCCATGCTGACGTGGTCTTCCTGGCCCTGCGACGAGGGGATGGAGTCGCAGCTCGTGGGCCAGCACAGGCCCTTCGACTGGTTGACGACGCTGGCGGCGGCGTACTGCGGGATCATAAAGCCGCTGTTGAGGCCGGGCTTGGCGACGAGGAACGAGGGCAGGTCGCGCACGCCGCTGATGAGGCGGAAGATGCGGCGCTCGGAAATGTTTGCCAGCTCGGACATGGCGATGGCCAGGTAGTCCATGGGCAGGGCGATGGGCTCGCCGTGGAAGTTGCCGGCTGAGATGATCATGTCGAGGTCGGGGAAGATCGTGGGGTTGTCGGTGACCGAGTTGATCTCAGTTTCGGTGACCGAGCCGACGTAGTCGATAGCGTCCCAGACGGCGCCGTGCACCTGGGGGATGCAGCGGAACGAGTAGGGGTCCTGGACATAATCTTTGGGGAGCTGCTGCATCTGCGAGCCCTCGAGCCAGTGGCGAATATCACGGGCGGTGCGGAGCTGTCCGGCGTGGGGGCGGATGAGCTGGATGGCGTCCTCAAAGGGGCTCGACAGGCCGAGGAAGGCGTCGAGGCTCATGGCGGCGACCTTGTTGGCGAGGGCGTAGAGGCGGCGTGCCTCGATGACGGCGTGGACGGCGTGGGCGCTCATGAACTGGGTGCCGTTGAGCAGCGCCAGGCCTTCCTTGCTCATCAGTGTCACGGGCTCCAATCCGTTCTCTGCGAGCACTTCGGCCGAGGGACGGCGCTCGCCCTTGTACCACACTTCGCCCAGGCCGAGCAGCGGCAGCGACATGTTGGCCAGCGGGGCCAGGTCGCCGGAAGCGCCGAGCGAGCCCTGGCGGTAGACGACGGGGGTGATGCCGAGGTTGAAGAAGTCGAGCAGGCGCTGAACGGTCGAAATCTGCACGCCGCTCTTGCCAAGGCTCAGGGCGTGAGCCTTGAGCAGCAGCATGAGGCGAACTATCTGAGGGCCAACGGTTTCGCCCACGCCGCACGAGTGGCTCTTCACCAGATTCTCCTGGAGGCGGCTCAGGTCGCCGGCGCCGACGCTCACGTTGCAGAGCGAGCCAAAGCCGGTGGTGACGCCGTAGATGGGGCGCTCGGACGTCTCGATTTTGCGGTCAAGATACTCGCGGCACTGCTTGATGAGCGCCACGGATTCGGGGCTGAGCTCCAGGTGTGCGCCGGAGCTCATGATATGCGCAACCTCGTCGATGGAGAGGTGCTTTGGGGAGATGGAATATGTCATTGGGTCAATGTTTTAGTGAGGAGGCGATGACTGAGTCGTCGACCAGGTTGGGGAGGGTTACCTTGAGGTTGGGATTGGCGTCCATGGCGCGTCGGATGGCGTCCATGGCGCCGCGGTTGCGTGCCCATGAGCGGCGCGAGATGCCGTTGTTGACGTCCCAGAAGAGCATGCTCTCGAGGCGGAGCTGAGCCTCGGGCGAGCCGTCGATGACCATGCCGAAGCCGCCGTTGATGACCTCGCCCCATCCGACGCCGCCGCCGTTGTGGAGCGACACCCAGGTGGCGCCGCGGAACGAGTCGCCGATGACGTTCTGGACGGCCATGTCGGCGCAGAACTGCGAGCCGTCGTAGATGTTGGCGGTCTCGCGGTAGGGCGAGTCGGTGCCGGAGACGTCGTGGTGGTCGCGGCCGAGGACGACGGGCGCGGAGATGCGGCCCTCGCGGATGGCGTCGTTGAAGGCGCGGGCGATGCGGGTGCGGCCCTCGGCGTCGGCATAGAGGATGCGTGCCTGCGAGCCGACAACAAGCTTGTTCTCGCCGGCCTGGCGAATCCAGCGCAGGTTGTCCTCGAGCTGACCGCGGATGTCGGCGGGGGCGGTGCGGAGCATGTCCTCGAGCACGTCGCCGGCGATGCGGTCGGTCTCGGCCAGGTCTTCGGGGCGTCCGGAGGTGCATACCCAGCGGAAGGGGCCGAAGCCGTAGTCGAAGAATCCGGGACCCATAATGTCCTGGACATAAGAGGGATATCGGAATCCGTGGCCGTCTTCGGCCATGATGTCGGCGCCGGCCAGCGAGCTCTGCAGCAGGAAGGCGTTGCCGTAGTCGAAGAAATACATGCCCTTGGCGGCCAGGCGGTTGATGGCCTTCACCTGGCGGCGCAGGCTCTCCTCGACCAGCTCCTTGAAGCGGGCGGGGTCGTCGGCGAGGACGGCTTTGGCCTCGTCAAGCGACAGTCCCACAGGATAATAGCCGCCTGAGAGGGCGTTGTGGAGCGAGGTCTGGTCGGAGCCTAACTCGACGTCCACGTCGTGGTCGGCCAGGTATTCCCAGAGGTCGACGATGTTGCCCTGGTAGGCGATGGAGACGACCTCCTTGGCGGCGCGGGCACGGTTGACGCGCTCGAGCAGCAGGTTGAGGTCGGTGAACACCTCGTCGACCCAGCCCTGCTCGAAGCGTTTCTGCACGGCCTTGGGGTTGATTTCGGCGATGACGCTGACCACGCCGGCGATGTTTCCGGCCTTGGGCTGAGCGCCCGACATGCCGCCGAGACCGCTCGAAACGAAGAGCATTCCGCCCAGGTCCTTGTGGCCGGGGCGCAAGTGCTTGCGGCCGGCGTTGAGGACGGTGATGGTTGTGCCGTGGACGATGCCCTGCGGGCCGATGTACATGTAGGAGCCGGCCGTCATCTGGCCGTACTGGCTCACGCCTAAGGCGTTCATGCGCTCCCAGTCGTCGGGCTTCGAGTGGTTGGGGATGACCATGCCGTTGGTGACCACCACGCGCGGGGCGTCGGGGTGGCTGGGGAAGAGGCCGAGGGGATGGCCCGAGTACATCACAAGCGTCTGATTCTCAGTCATCTGACTGAGATACTGCATCGTGAGCAGGTACTGCGCCCAGTTCTGGAAGACAGCGCCGTTGCCGCCGTAGGTGATGAGCTCGTGGGGATGCTGGGCCACGCGCGGGTCGAGGTTGTTCTGGATCATGAGCATAATGGCGGCAGCCTGACGGCAGCGTGCCGGATACTCCTCGATTGGGCGCGCAAACATCTCATACGTAGGCCGATAGCGGTACATGTAGATGCGGCCGTAGCGGTGAAGCTCGTCGGCGAACTCGGGGGCGAGGGCGGCGTGCTGTTCTTTGGGGAAATAGCGCAGAGCGTTGCGCAGGGCCAGCTCCTCCTCCTCGGGGGTGAGGATTTTCTTGCGGCGGGGAGCGTGGTTTATGGCGGTGTCGTAGGGCCGTGCGGCGGGAATCTCAGCGGGGATGCCGGCGCAGATGGCTTGCTGGAATGCGTTCATGACTGGTTGGTGGTTGTTTATCAGATTTTTGAGTGAACTTTAGCGGTTATCTGAGCCTCGCGCTCGTTGGCGAGGCGCTCGAGCTCGGCGGCGCGTGAGACGAGGCGGTCGGCGGCGTCGCGGTCCTTGAGGTCGCGGGCGTTGATGCGCACGTTCATGCCGGCGCCGAGGACGGCGGCACGTGCGGCGAGGGCGCCGACGCCGGCGTCGCTGACGGATGCGGGGTTGCCTTCGTCGACCATTGCCTCGCACAGGTCGAAGCAGTCGGCGGCAGCCTCCATGGTGCGCAGGGGCACCTGTGTGGCGTAGAGCGTGGCCTCCTCCATGGCGCGTGCGCGTGCGGTTTTCTCGGCGTCGCTGCCTTTGGGCATCTGGATGGCGGCCATGATGCGGTTGAACGACTCGGTGTCCTCGTCGACGAGATGCAGCAGGCGTTCGAGCAGTTTCTCGCCGCCGTCGGCATAGTCGGAGAAGAGCTCCCAGCGGTCGTCCCAGCCGGCTTTGTGGGCCGACAGGTTGGCCACCATCGTGCCCAGGGCTGCGGCCAGGGCGCCCATGTAGGCCGATACGGAGCCGCCGCCGGGGGCAGGCGACTCGGAGGCTGTCTCCTCTGCGAAGCCGCGGCAGGTCAGGTCGACGAGTTTCTTGCCCGATTTGTCGGCGATGAGATATTCGATGATTTTCTCCTCGGGGTTGAAGGGCGCCACCTCGTCGAGGCCCATCGAGCGCACGGCCATGCGGATGATTTCGGACTCGGGCAGGCCCGTCGAGCGCTGCTGTTTGTGGAGATAGTGGCGGCCGGCGTCGACGATGGCCTTCTTCGGAACGAGGCCCACGATTTCGGCGCCGGTGACGCGGATGCCGCGGGCGGCGGCGGCGCGGCTCACCTCGTCGAAGGCCACGTGGAGCGGCGTCTTCGAGATGTCCGTGATGTTCATCGACACCTGTGCGATGCCGTATTCGTCGATGTACCAGCCGATTGCCTTTGTGCCCTTGAGCGTGCCGGGAATCATGATGACGTTGCCGTTCTCGTCCTTGAGGGGACGGCCGTTGGGTTTTCCGCCCTCGCGTTTGGGACGGCCTTTCTCGCGGACGTCGAAGGCGATGGCGTTGGCGCGGCGCGTGGAGGTGGAGTTGAGGTTGAAATTGACGGCGATGAGGAAGTCGCGGGCGCCGACGGCGGTGGCGCCGGTGCGCGAGGTGTGCTCGTCGAAGGGACGGTTGCCGAAGTCGGGACCGTCCTCGCCGCCCATGCGCTCGGGCAGGCCCTCGTACTCGCCGCGGCGGCACACGGCCAGGTTGCGGCGCTCGGGGCGGAAGGCGGCGGCCTCGTAGCAGTAGGTGGGAATCTCCAGGCTGTCGGAGATGCGCTTGGCCAGTTTGCGGGCCATCTCGGCGCACTCTTCGAGGGTGACGCCGGCGACGGGGATGAGCGGGAGCACGTCGGTGGCGCCCATGCGCGGGTGGGCGCCGTGGTGGAGGTTCATGTCGATGAGCTCGGCGGCACGGCGCACGCCGCGGAAGGCGGCTTCGCATACGGCGTCGGGCTCGCCCACGAAGGTGACGACAGTGCGGTTGGTGGCCTCGCCCGGGTCGACGTCGAGGAGGCGGATGCCTTTGACGCTCTCGATGGCGTCGGTGATGGCTTTTATGGTCTCTTTGTTGCGGCCTTCAGAGAAGTTGGGCACACATTCGATGATTTTTTCCATGGAATCAGAGGGTTGAATTATTTCGGGGAGTTAAAAGGGGAGGGCATAGTGGGGAAGTGAAACGGGCGGGGGCGGCGGCAGAGACTGCCGCTGCCGCCCGCGCCGGTGAGATTCATTAGAGCTCGAGGTCGGCGTTTACGACCTCATGCCAGGGCAGACCCTGAACGGGGAGCTGGGCCATGAAGGGGTCCGGGTCGAACTCCTCGACGTTGTGCACGCCGGGCTTGTTCCACTTGCCGGTCAGGAACATCATGGCGCCGATGCAGGCGGGGACGCCGGTGGTGTAGCTGACGGCCTGCATGCCCGTCTCCTTGAAGGCCTCCTCGTGAGAGCAGTTGTTGTAGATGTAGTAGGTCATGGGCTTGCCGTCCTTGCCGAGGCCGGAGATGCGGCATCCGATGGAGGTCTCGCCGTGGTAGTTCTTGCCCAGATCCTGGGGGTTGGGGAGCACGGCTTTGAGGAACTGCAGGGGCACGATCTTCTGGCCGTTGTAGTCGATGGGATCGATGCGCGCCATGCCGATGTCCTGGATCACGCGCAGGTGGGTGAGGTATTCCTGGCCGAAGGTCATCCAGAAGCGTGCGCGGCGGATGGTGGGATAGTTCTGAACGAGGCTCTCCAGCTCCTCGTGATAGAGGAGGTAGGACTCGCGCGGGCCGATGTTGGGATAGTTGAGCGTGCGGTGGAACTCGAGGGGCTTGGTGACAACCCACTCACCCTCCTCGTAGTAGCGGCCGTTCTGGGTGATCTCGCGGATGTTGATTTCGGGGTTGAAGTTGGTGGCGAAGGCCTTGCCGTGGTTGCCGGCGTTGCAGTCGACGATGTCGAGATACTGCATCTCGGAGAACCAGTGCTTGGCGGCGTAGGCGGTGAAGACGCCGGAAACGCCCGGGTCAAAGCCGCAGCCGAGGATGGCCGTCAGCCCGGCTTTCTCGAAGCGCTCGCGGTAGGCCCACTGCCAGGAGTATTCGAAGTGGGCCACGTCTTTGGGCTCGTAGTTGGCCGTGTCCAGATAGTTGACGCCGCAGCGCAGGCAGGCCTCCATGATGGTGAGGTCCTGGTAGGGCAGGGCCACGTTGATAACCAGCTCGGGTTTGTGGCGGTTGAAGAGATCGACCAGCTCTTCAACTGAGTCGGCGTCGACGCTGTCGGTCGAAATCCAGGGCTTGTTGCCGAGGGCGGCGGCGATGGCGTCGCATTTCTTTTTGGTGCGTGAGGCAAGAACAATCTCGGAGAACACATCGTGGTTCTGAGCGCATTTGTGGGCAACCACGGTACCCACACCGCCGGCGCCTATGATGATTACTTTTGACATGGTTTGTTGTATGCTGTTAGTTATTGGATTTCAGTTGTTTGCGTTTGAGGCTGCGGTTCTGCAGGGCGATAGCCGCAAAGGTGAAGATGCCCAGGAGGATGAGCAGGAGCGTCTGCGAGCCCATCACCAGATTGGCGAAGGCCGTGGCGTCCGGGCGGTTGAGATGGTAGAGGCCGAGGGCGAAGATGACCGACCACTGCCAGGGGCCGATGCCGCCGTTCGAGGGCACGCCCATCGAGATGGAGCTGAGGATGAAGGTGACCAAAACGGCCAGCACGCCGTACTCACGGGCGATGTCGGCCGTGAAGCCGAAGGCGAAGAAGGCCACGTAGAGCTGCAGGAAGTAGCAGCCCCAGATGCAGAACGTGAGCAGCAGCCAGCGGCCCTTGCCCTTCATCGTGGCGATGGCCGCGAAGCCTTTCCAGATGCCCGTGCAGAAGTTCTGAATCTTCTGCACGAAGCCGATGTTGGACTTCCAGCGGAAGAAGAGCACCAAAAGCACGAGGCAGGCCACGGCGGCGCCCCACAGCCACGGGCTCTGAAGCGTGGCCAGGATGCGAAGGTAGGCCTCCTGGTTTTCGGAGAAGAAGACGCTGAGCTGGGTGGTGGCCAGCAGGAAGGTGATGACCGTGAGCAGAAGCACGGTGACCGTGTCGGCCAGGCGGTCGGCCACCATCGAGCCGAAGACTTTCGAGAACGGAGCGTCCTGGTTGCGGGCGATGTAGCCCGTGCGCCACAGCTCGCCCAGGCGCGGCAGCACAAGGTTCACGGCATACGTGCCGAAGATGCTCAGCACCAGCGTGAACAGCGGCGGCCGAACATCCATGGCGCGTAGCTGAATCTGCCAGCGCATGGCGCGGAAGATGTGGGAGAAGATGCTGATGACCAGCGCCAGGCCGATCCAGCGCCAGTCGCACTGCTCGCGGATGGTGCCCATCATCTGGTCGTAGTCGACATCCTTGAACAGCAGGCGGCAGAGCAACACGCTCACCAGTAGGGGGATACCGTACTTGATCAGGTATCCCGCCCACTTGCGCGCCGCGCTCTGCGGTTTCTTTGCGGATTCTTCCATGAGGGAGTGTCTTATGTCGTTTAAACAGAGGAAGTTACTTGAGCTCGATGACCTTCAGACGGTCGCCCTGCTCGTTGGTGATTGAGCGGTAGTAGCGCTCGTCGTATCCGCCGAAGACGGGCGAGGCGCAGTCGCCGGTCTCGGTGCGCATGAACGTGCCGTCGGTGTTCTGTTTCTTGATGTTGCCGTCCAGGTATTTCACCAGCAGGAAGTCGCCGAGGGCCTTGTAGTCCTTGGTGGCCTTGGCGGCCCAGTGGTTGGTGATGGTGGCCAGGGCGGACTGTGCCTCGGTGTAGCTCTTGCCGGCGATGTCCTTCTCGGCGGCGGCGACAGCGTCGGCGATGCCGTCCTCAAGGCCTTTCTGCACGCGGCGGATGTCCGGAATCATCTGAGAATAACGGTTATAGGCCTGGTTGGCAACATAGTTGTTCACCCAGAAATTGGCGTCCCAGCTCAGCGTCAGGATGTCGCCGTTGCCGTGCTGGAGCTGGTAGGGCGCCACGGCCGTCGAGTTGAAGACGGGCAGGTAGACGCACGTGTTGGCATCGTCCGTGCCGAACCACAGAATGCCCTTCATGGCCTGGTGGCGGTTCTTGTTCATCTCGGCCACGAAGGAGAAGCCGGTCTGCTGAGTGGCGATGGCGCGCTCGTGGGTATACTCCTGACCGTCAACCTTGTAGGTCAACGGACGCCAGCGGTAGGGGACGGCGAAGGGGCCGGCGCCGATGTCCTTGGTCATGTCCATGGGCGTGTCCTCGAAGTGGTCGCGCATAATCCATTTCAGGTCCGTGGCCGACAACTTTGCCTCCGGCTTCACCCACAGCGGCAGCTCCGGACCCTCGCCGCGGAGCACCCACGGCAGATACTCGTCCATCGTGCCCTTCGGCGCGAACTTGTTGAAATAGGCCCATACACGGCCGTCGCAGCCGCGCAGAGCGCCCATGTCGTAGATGGCGTAGGCGCGCGAGAAGTCGAAGTCCTCATCCTTGCCCGTGAAATAGCCCTGCTGACGTGCGAAGTCTATAACGTCCTTGGAATAAAGCGTTTCCGGGTCGTTGAGCGGAAAACGGTGGATGCGCGAGTGGTTGGCGTGACCGCTGATGTAGCCGTCGGGCACGCGACGGGCCACCCATACAGCGCCCTTGTCGGCCTTACCCTTGCCGATCAGCTCCATAATCCACACCTCGTTCGGGTCGGCAATCGAAAAGCTCTCACCCTCAGAGGCATAGCCGTATTTGTCCACCAGGTCCGTCATCACCGTGATGGCCTCGCGCGCCGTGCGAGCGCGCTGGAGCGTGATGTAAATAAGCGAGCCATAGTCGATAGTGCCCGAACCCTTCAGCTCCTCGCGGCCGCCCCAGGTGCTCTCGGCGATAGTCAGACCGTGCTCATTCATATTGCCGATAGTGGCATAAGTGTGTGCCGCCTCCGGGATTTCGCCTAAGGGAGTGCGCGTGTCCCAGTCCACGACGGGACGCATCGTGCCGGCGGCATGGTCGGCGGCGGGCTGATTGTAGAGTTCGCCGTAAAGGACGTGGCTGTCAGCGGCGTATGTAATCATTGAGGAGCCGTTGGCGGTGGCGCCGGGGGTGGCAATGAGGCTGGTGCAGGCCTCGCTGCCGGGGGTGCCGAGGCCCATTGTGGCAGCCACTGCGGCTGCTGTTATCACTTTTTTCAGTTGCATTATCGTGGTCTTTGTTGTTTGCTGGATATGACTTTTGTTCAATCAGTTGGTTTAATATGCAAAGATACACTATTTTCTGCGTTTTTGCAAACGCAGGCCTAAGAAAAAAAGCCGGCTCCGCGGCGGCGGAACCGGCTTTTCTTAAGCCGTGTGGTGTGGGTTACCCGGAATATTATTTGCCGGAGAGTTTCTCCTTGAGGGCGGCCAGGGCCTCGAGGTCACCGAGGGTGGTCTTCTCAAGGGGCTGATTCAGCATGGCGGGAGCCTCTTCCTCTTTCTTGGCGCGGGGTGCGCGGCTGGCGCGACGCTCCTTGGCTTTCTCGGCACGTGCCTCATCCTCAAAGATGCGGCTGTGGCTGAGGATGATGCGCTTGGCGTCTTTGTTGAACTCGATGACCTTGAAGTCGAGGGTCTCGTTCACTTTGGGCTGGCTGCCGTCTTCCTTAACGAGGTGTTTGGGAGTGGCGAAGCCTTCTACGCCGTGAGGCAGGGCAACGACGGCGCCTTTGTCGAACATTTCGACGATGGTGCCCTGGTGTACGGAGCCAACGGGGAAGTAGGTCTCGAAGGTGTCCCAGGGGTTCTCCTCGAGCTGTTTGTGGCCGAGGGAGAGGCGGCGGTTGTCTTTGTCGATGGCGAGGACTTCAACGTCGATGTCGGCACCGATCTGGGTGAATTCGCTGGGGTGTTTGATTTTCTTGGTCCAGCTGAGGTCGGAGATGTGGATGAGGCCGTCAACGCCTTCTTCGATCTCTACGAATACGCCGAAGTTGGTGAAGTTGCGCACTTTGGCGGTGTGGCGGCTGCCGAGGGGATATTTAACCTCGATGTCCTGCCAGGGGTCTTTCTTGAGCTGTTTGATGCCGAGGCTCATCTTGCGGTCCTCGCGGTCGAGGGTGAGGACAACGGCTTCGACTTCGTCGCCGACTTTCATGAACTCCTGGGCTGAGCGCAGGTGCTGGCTCCAGCTCATTTCGGAGACGTGGATGAGGCCTTCTACGCCGGGAGCAATCTCGAGGAATGCGCCGTAGTCTGCCATAACGACAACTTTGCCTTTGACGTGGTCGCCGACTTTGAGGTCGGGGTCGAGAGCGTCCCAGGGATGGGGCATGAGCTGCTTGAGGCCGAGGGCGATGCGCTTCTTCTCGTTGTCGAAGTCGAGGATGACGACGTTGAGCTTCTGGTCGAGCTCGACAACCTCGGAGGGATGGCTTACGCGGCCCCAGCTGAGGTCGGTGATGTGGATGAGGCCGTCTACGCCGCCCAGGTCGATGAATACGCCGTAGCTGGTGATGTTCTTGACGGTGCCTTCCAGAATCTGACCTTTCTCGAGTTTGGAGATGATCTCTTTCTTCTGTGCCTCAAGCTCGGCCTCGATGAGGGCCTTGTGAGAAACGACAACGTTCTTGAACTCTTCGTTGATTTTGACGACTTTGAATTCCATGGTTTTGCCCACGAAAACGTCGTAGTCGCGGATGGGCTTCACGTCGATCTGTGAGCCGGGGAGGAAAGCCTCGATGCCGAAGACGTCGACAATCATGCCGCCTTTGGTGCGGCATTTGATGAAGCCTTTGATGACCTCATCGTTGGCCAGTGCGGCGTTGATGCGCTCCCATGCGCGGGCGGCGCGGGCCTTGCGGTGGCTGAGGATGAGCTGGCCTTTTTTGTCTTCCTGGTTCTCGATGAACACTTCCACAACGTCGCCGACTTTGATGTCGGGGTTGTAGCGGAATTCGTTCATGGGGATGATGCCGTCACTCTTGTAACCGATGTTAACCACGGCCTCGCGCTTGTTCAGGGCGATGATGGTACCTTCAATTACGTCTTTGTTCTTCACTGTGTTCAGTGACTCATCATAAGTTTTGGTGAGCTCTTCGCGAGACTTCTCACCGGCGGTTTCGCCTTTTTCATAGGCGTCCCAATCAAAGTCCTCAATGGGACCGTTTTTCAGTTCTGTCATTAAAAATAGTTAGTAAAAAGGGTTAATTATAAGGCTGCTGTTCACGGCGTTAGGCCACTGCCGGGCGAGCCCCATAGACAGAGTTTGGCACGCGGGCCACGGCCTGTCCGCAAACAGCGCCGCAAAGATACGCATAATTTTCTAATTTTCAAATAATTTGGCGGGCTTTTTGTGCATTTTTCCGCGAAAAAATTCTGAAAAAATCTGAAAAGGTTTTGAAACGCGCGCAGGGGCGGGGGAAGGCGCGGGAGGGAACAAGGAAGAGGCTGCGCCAATTTTGACACAGCCTCTTTTTTAGGTTATCCCATAATAGAGGAGCGCAGATACTTTCTCAGATTTATTGCTGAGTGAAAGTAATATCGTCAACGACAAGCGTTTGCTTACCAAAAGTGTAGAAACCCACACCGGTGAAATCTAATGGCATATATCTAACTTTTTGGATTTCCATGCCATCCACGTAGAACATCAGAGTCGAACCATCTGAAACCAGTTTCCACTCTTGATTGATTTTCTTGTTTTTAGGCCATTTTACTCCTTGAGAAATCATTCCGACCATTCTATTGTCAACGAATCGGAGGAAATTAACCATTTCATCATTGAAGGTGAATGCATAAAAATTGCCAAAATCCCGATAATTGAAAATGAAACCGCATGTTTTGTCTGTACCAAGTTTGTCGATTTTGACATTTGCAACAATCTCAAATGGCTTCTTGACATTGATTGGAGCGTAGCAATGTGACTCAAACATTGTATTTTCACCGACCTGGGCACCGACCATTATTGAAGCGAATTTGTTGATGCCTTTTGATTTAATGGTCATCACACCTTTGTCAATAATGGCAGTTCCGTTATTGCTTTCTCCAGCGCTCTCGGTCCATCCGAGACTGTTGCCTTCAAACTCTTCTTTAAATGATTGAGCATTGAGGGAGGATGCAGAAAATAGAGCAGCCAGGCCAAAAATAAGTAATTTTTTCATATAGATTTATTTTAAAATGGGTTTTTAAATGCTCGAAGCTTTACCTATGCGCGTTTGGAGTTCTTCCACCATTGGCTCAAGTTCTTTGGGAAGCCGATCTACTTCGTCGAACTCACCGTGTCTGGCTTGCATCGCCGCTGCAACTTCAGAAGATATTTTAATTTGGAAGGCAACTCTATCCTCGTTCGAGATATCGCGGATAGTAACTCTATTTCTCATTTCTTTTTCGGACATGGTAAATGCTTTGTATTTCCAGGGTGTCTGGAGATAGCCTCCGGCATAATCAGTCGTCTCTATTTCGGGGAAATAGTTCAGAATAATTTGATGAAGCATTTTCCAGGCTTTGCTGGTGTCAATTTTGCCATTCTCAGAATCTATTGTATAATACTGTGGATCAAGAATAATCGTGATGAATTTGTTGACTAATCCCGATGCTGCCGAAGCCCGGTAGAAACCATCTTGATTCAGATTGTAGGACAATGAATTACGTTCGTCACTACCGTAGAATTTGGAATTCATGGTAGTATATTCATTACACTCTACTCTTATAATGGCTACTTGATTCCCTTTCTTGGGACGTGTAAATTCAGCATAACCATTACCCATAAATACGTTGTCTACATAGATTGACGCTTCCTGAGGGGTGACCTGAATTTTAATCACCTTCTCTTTCTTTGCACTTGCCACCATGACAGACAAGAGTGCAATTGTTAGAAATAATAATCTTTTCATGATTAATAATGTCTATTATTTGAATATTTTAGATTTTTCGGTATTTGCAACTCTACAAGATTCCCATTTTTTAAGTCCTCAACATATATTTTTTTATGGTAGACCTCCATCCCATTATCACGACATGAGACTTCTACGTATTTTTGTCCTTTATGAAAGGTATATTTCACCATGTCTCTTCCAAGGTATTGGTTGTCTACATATATTTCTATATGGCGTTCCTGGCACGTCAAAACTAAATCTCTTGGGGCACAACATGATGCAGTAAAGCAAAGCAATATCATGAATGACAAAATCCTATTCAACAATGACTTTGAATGTTTCGCGTGCTTACACATTTCGTTGAAACTTACCGCCGTCGGACCCCTCTCGTTGGCATTAGAGTGAATGAATAGAAAAGCGTGGGGCCGTACTTGTTGCTCATTCCACGCATAGAGGCTCTGGTATTGCCCATTGGAGTAGAACGAGCAACTTGCGGGTCAGCGGATTTTTCCGGTGGGTGGGGAAGGTGTCAGGAGTATAGTGTTGCCAGTCTGAACATGAAGAATTTGATGTCTCCTACTCCGCGGAATTGG
>SFOH01000064.1 GCA_004552485.1 Bacteroidales bacterium
CCAGGGATAGGACCCAGTTAGACAACCACTCTTAGACAAAGAGTCAACCATCCTAAGTTAAACCAACAAACCGAGTCAACCTTTTTCAGGAACGGACAAATTAGACCAATAAGAAAAAAAATCCTGCAAAAAGCGTGCGCGTTTGCGGGATTTTTTATATTTTTGTGGATGGATATGGCACGCGTGCGCGTGAGGAACATCGCGCCGTGTCGCTTTCCTGCCAAAAGCTAATCATGTAACCCACTGTATAATATGCTCTATTCTATGACCGGGTTCGGACGCTCCACTGTCGAGTATGCCGACAAGAAGATAACCGTTGAGATTAAGTCGCTGAATTCCAAGCAGTTCGACTTTAACGCACGCATTCCCTCCGCCTACCGCAGTCTGGAGGTCGAGATGCGCAATGAACTTGTGAGCGTGCTCCAGCGCGGCAAGGTAGACCTGTCCGTCACCGTCGACAGCCTCGGCGGGGGCACAGCCTCGCACCTGAATGCCGCCGTCGTCGGCGCCTACGCCCGCCAGATCGAGCAGACGGCCCGGGAGGCCGGTATAGCCATGCCCGCCGACATCTGGACCGTCATCATGCGCTTCCCCGACGTCAACGTCCAGGAGCCCGTGACCGAAGTGGGCGATGAGGAGCGCAAGGCCATCCTCGCCGTTGTCCGCGAAGCCGCCGAGGCGCTCATGCAGTACCGCCGCGCCGAGGGCATCAAACTCGAGGAGTTCTTCACCGTGCGCCTCGACGCCATCGCCGGTTACCTGGCCGAAGTGCCGCGCTATGAGCACGAGCGCATCGACCGCATCAAGAGCCGCCTCCAGGAGGGCATCTCCAAGATTCCGGCCATCGACTTCGACAAAGGACGCCTCGAGCAGGAGATGATCTTCTACATCGAGAAACTCGACGTCAACGAAGAGAAGCAGCGCCTGGCCCAGCACCTGCGCTATTTCCGCGAGACCATGGAGCTCCCCGAGGGCGGCCAGGGCAAGAAGCTCGGCTTCATCAGCCAGGAGATGGGCCGCGAGATCAACACCCTCGGCTCGAAGAGCAATCATGCCGAGATGCAGAAGCTCGTGGTCATGATGAAAGACAACCTCGAGCAAATCAAGGAGCAGGTGCTCAACGTGATGTAACCGCTTAACCGCCAACCCCTTCCAATCGAACAAGCACATAACTGAAATAATATAACCATGAATAAAAAAGGTAAGATAATAGTAATCAGCGCCCCGTCGGGATGCGGCAAGTCCACCATCATCAACAGCATCCTCGGCAGCGGCGAAATCCAGCTGCGCTTCTCCGTGTCGGCCACCAACCGAGCCCCGCGTCCCGGCGAGGAAGACGGCGTGCAGTACCACTTCTTCACCACCGAGGAGTTCCGCGACGCCATCGCCTCCGACGCCTTCGTCGAGTGGGAGCAGGTCTACCCCGGCCGCTACTACGGCACCCTGCGCCGCGAGCTCTCCGACGCCGCCACCCGCGGCGAGAACACCATCCTCGACATCGACGTGAAAGGCGCGCTGAAGGTCAAACAGCAGTTCGGCGACGACGCACTGCTCATCTTCATCATGCCCCCGAGCGTCGAGGCCCTGCGCCAGCGCCTGATCAAACGCGGCACCGACAGCGCCGAGGTCATCGCCGAGCGGATCGGCAAAGCCGAGTACGAGATGTCGTTCGCCCCGCAGTTCGACCGCGTCATCGTCAACGACGATCTGCCCGTCGCCGTCGCCGCCACCGAGAGCGCCATCTCCGACTTCATCAACAAATAAGCCGGCCATGACAGAAACCATCGGCCTGCTCGGCGGCTCGTTCAACCCCGTGCACATGGGTCACATGATGCTGGCCTCATACCTCACACAGTGGGGCTATGTCGACAAGGTGTGGCTCACGCTCTCGCCCCAGAATCCCATGAAGAATCCCGCGGCGCTGCTCCCCGACATACGCCGCCTGGCCATGCTCAACATCGCCACCCGCAATGTCCCGGACATTGAGACCTGCGACATCGAGCTGTCCATGCCCCGGCCCTCCTACACCATCAACACCCTCACCACCCTCGCACGCCGCTATCCCACCAAGAAGTTCAAGCTCATCATCGGCAGCGACAACTGGAATATCTTCGACCGCTGGCGCGAGAGCCAGCGCATCCTCGACGAGTTTGGCGTGATTGTCTACCTGCGCCCCGGCTACGATGTCGAGCGCCGCAATGTCGACGGCCTGGAGGTGGTGGACGCCCCCGGCATCAACCTCAGCAGCACCTTCGTGCGCGACGCCATCGAAAACGGCCGCGACATGAACCTTTTCCTCCCTCAGGGTGTGTATAAATACATAACCGACAACAACCTCTACACAAAGAAATGACAGCTCCCGAATCACAGCTCACCCCCAACACGCTGGCCTTCATAGCCCTCTCCAACGAGTTCTGCAACGCCGTCGAAAACGCCTCGCAGACCGAGCGCGACGACTTCATCACCGCCATGCTGCGCCTCTTGCCGCGCATCTACATCGCCGCCTCGGACATTCCCTCCGACATGCTCACCGATGCCTTCATCGACGACGCCCTCACCGAGGACTACTACGACGCCATGCGCCGCGGCGTGGAGCAGGTGATGGGCGAGGACGACACCTATCTCGATGTCTTTGAGGAGGATATGAAATACTCCGACACCCCCATCGCCGCCTCCATATCCGAGGGCATCGCCGACCTCTTCCAGGTGATGTACAACTACCTGGAGACCGTGCGCGACGCCCCCAACGAGCTGATCACCGACGCCACCGCCGCCATGCGCGAGGACTTCGCCCAGTACTGGAGCCGCCGCCTCTGCAACGTGCTGCGCGCTGTCAACGCCCTGCGCAACGCCTGAATCAACAATCCAATCAACCCCATCCAACCCGTTATGATACAAGACCTTATCAGTTTCCTGGATAAATCCGTCGTGAACTTCCTGGCCGCCGACACCGTCGTGCGCATGCTCGAGGCCGACGGCTTCAGTCATCTCGACACCCGCGACCACTGGGACATCGTTCCCGGCGGAAAATACTATATCACCCACAACGGCAGCGCCGTCTTCGCCTTCATAGCCGGCCGCAAGCCCCTCAGCCCCTTCCGCATCATCTGCGCCCACACTGACAGCCCGGGCTTCCGTGTGAAGCCCAACTGCGAGATGCTCTCCGACGGCCGCATGTTGCGTCTGAACACCGAGGTCTACGGCGGCCCGATTCTCTACACCTGGTTTGACCGACCCCTGTCGCTGGCCGGCCGCGTGATTCTGCGCACCGACAATCCTCTGCGCCCGCGCATGGTGCCCCTGCGTTTCAACCGCCCCATCTGCACCATCCCCCATCTGGCCATCCACTTCAACCGCGCCGTCAACGAGGGCAATCCCCTGTCCAAGCAGAAGGATATGCTTCCCGTCGTGGGACGCCTCCCCGAAGGCGAGGAACCCCGCGGATGGCTCACGCGCACCATCGCCGCAGAGTTGGGTGTCGACGCTGCCGACATCCTCGACTATGACATGAGCCTCTATGCCCTGGAGGGCGCATGCCTCGTGGGCGCCTACAACGACTTCATCACCTCCGGCCGCATTGACGATCTGAGCATGGCCCACGCCGCCCTCACCGCCATCCGCGCCGCACGTCCCGACGCCGACGACACCCGCGTCATGGCCCTCTTTGACAACGAAGAGACCGGCTCGGGCACCAAGCAGGGCGCCGACTCGCCCATCCTCGACTATATGCTCCGCAGAATCACCATGGCGCTGGGCGGCACCGAGGAGGACTATATGCGCGCCGTCTCCGACAGCTTCATGGTCAGCGCCGACAACGGCCACGGCGTGCATCCCAACTACGTCGACAAGCAGGACCCCACCAACCACCCCGTCCTCGGCAACGGTCCCGTCATCAAAATCAACGCCAACTGCAAGTACATGACCGACGCCGACTCCTCGGCTGTCTTTGCCTCGATATGCGAGCGTGCCGGTGTGCCCGTCCAGTATTTCGTGAACCACAGCGACGTTGCCGGCGGCTCAACGCTGGGCAACAAGCTCACCTCGCAGATTCCGCTGCGCGGCGTCGATATGGGTGCCCCCGTCTGGGCCATGCACTCGTGCCGCGAGACAGCCTCAGTGGCTGACCATGAGTATGTTATACGCGCCTTCACCGAGCTCTACAACCTGTGAGCACCGCTGATACAGTCCCCGCCGCCGGTCTCACCACCGACGTCTTCCGCGCCACGCCCGGCAGCTATGTCCGGCGCGTGATGGGCATGTGGTGCGGGCGCTGGTGGTGGACGATGGCGCTGCCCATTGTGGTGTGCGCGGCCCTGACGCTCGTCGAGCCGATGTGGCTGTTCGTGGCGATGATGATTCTCTTTCTTCTCGTCCCCGGCGTCATGTCGTTCGTCTACTACCGCTATGCCCTGACCACCGAGGCCATGACGGCCATACAGGAAAAGACCGTCACCGTCGGCGAAAAGGCGCTGACCATGCACCTCTGCGAGTCGGGCAAGGACAAGCGCATCGCCGCCGCCGACATCGTCAGCGTCGAGGACACCGGCCGCACGCTGGTGGTTAGGCTGAAAGGCGGTCGCTACAATCACCTCGCCATCCCCGTCAGCGCCATTCCAGCCGACGTGCGCACGGCCTTCGTGGCCCGGCTGCTCGCGCTGTCTCCCCGCCGCTGAAAAACAAAAGGGGGCTGCTGAATTGTTATAACTATTGGGACAGACCCGCGTGCCGAGGCGGCCGACGAGTCACGGACGGTGCTTTTGGCACGATATTTGCCCCATAAGTTATTTATTATGGATAGGAAAAAATTAGAATCAGTTACAACGCGAGCCCACGCGTATCTCCAACAAGGACGTCTCCACGATGCCCTCAAAACACTGCGCACCCTCGCCGAAGAGACCATGCAGTGGGAGGTCAGCGACGGCCTCGGCACCATCGCCAAGAACTATGCCTACATGCTGCGCTATCTCACCGACGGCATGGAGGACCCTCAGCGCGACCGCATCTACTCGGACCTCGTCTCGGACATCTACTCCGCCTCCGACACGCTCACGCGCCGCCTGCTCATGCCCGACTCGCCCTCGATATACTTCGCCACAATCCGCAACCTGGGCATCCGTCCTCGGCGCCTGCAAGACATTCTCGACGAGTATGTGAAGCTCAGCGGCGCCGTCGCCAACATCGTGGAGCAGATCACACAGGGCACGCCCCGCGCCAACCGCGCGGACATGGAGCGCGCCGAGCGCGAGATATTCAACTACGTGTGGACCGTATTCCCACTCACGGGTGCCGACGCCAACGCCGTCCGCGAGTTCCTCGGCGACGAGGTGATGCCGCTCACCACCAAGCGCCTGCTCGTGTCGGGCCTTGTGCTGGGAGCCATGGAGTTCTTCGACCCCGCACGCATCCTCCTGCTCATGGACATCTACGACTCCGACACGCTGGACGTGCGCCTGACCTCGGCGGCGCTGGTGGGCTTCCTGCTGGCGATGTTCAAGTTCAGGAACCGTCCTATGCCTCAGACCATTACGGACCGCCTGGCCGCCGTGTCCGACCTTCCCGGCTGGCAGTCGGACCTGAAAACGGCCTTCCTCGAGCTCATCCGCACCCGCGACACCGAGCGCATCAACCGCACCATGCGCGAGGACATCATTCCCGGCATGATGAAGATGCGTCCCGACATCATCCGCAAGATGGGCGAGGCCTCGTTCGACCCCGAGAATCCCGAGGCCAATCCCGAGTGGGAGGAGATGCTCTCGAAGAGCGGTCTCGCCGACAAGATACGCGACCTGAGCGAGCTCCAGCAGGAGGGCGCCGACGTCTTCATGTCGACATTCAGCCATCTCAAGAGTTTCCCGTTCTTCAACGAGGCCGCCAATTGGTTCATGCCGTTCGACACGGAGCGCACGGACATCGCGGCCGTAGAGCTGCCGCCGGCGCTGGCCGAGCTGATGGCGCGGCTGCCGATTCTTTGTGACTCGGACAAATACTCATTCTTCCTGTCGCTCAACCATGTGCCTCAGGCTCAGCGCCGTATGATGATGAGCCAGTTCGAGGCGCAGAACGCCCAGCAGCTCGAGGAGATGATGCGCGCCGAAGCCTCCATGCCCGCCATGGAGCGCCGCACCGCCATCTCCTCGTTCCTGCAGAATCTCTATCGCTTCCTCAATCTCTTCCGCCGCAATGCCGATTTCTACAATCCCTTTGCCGAGGGCGTCAACCTGCTGTGCGTGGAGAGCCTGGCGCCGTATCTGAGCGATGCCGAGACGGTGCGCGTGGTGGCTGAGTTCTTCTTCCGCTGCGGCTACTGGAGCGACGCCTTGGCCGCCTTCCTGCATCTCGACAAACTGCTTCCTGTTCCCGAAGGTCCTGTCTTTCAGAAGATTGGATACTGCTATCAGAAGATGGGCGATGTGGACAAGGCCATCGAATACTACCACCAGGCCGAATACTTCGACGCCGAGAGCACCTGGCTGCGCCGCCGCCTGGCCGCCGCCTACCGTCAGAAGGGCGATTATGCCGAGGCCGCACGCTACTACGGTCTGCTGGCCGATGACGACCCCGACAATGCCGACCTGGCTCTCACCATCGGCTATGTCCTCCTCCAGAACAAGGACTACAAGGGTGCGCTGAAGCAGTTCTACAAGGTGGAATATCTCGACGAAAACAACGCGCGTCTGCTGCGTCCGCTGGCCTGGACACTCTTCCTGTCCGGCGACTATGAGGGCGCACGCGAGCGCTACCGCCGCATCCTCGAGAACGAGCCGAACTCCGGCGACTACCTCAACATGGGCCATGTGGCAATGGCCCTGGCGCAGTACAAGGAGGCCATCAACTTCTACAAGCTGTCGATGAACGGCGCCGACGGCGGCACCGAGGCGCTCATCCGCAACATACGCGCCGATGCCGACGCCCTCCGCGGAGCCGGTGTCACCGACCGCGTCACCGCCCTCATCATCGACGCCCTGCTCTATTCCCTCAACTGACCTCTAACGAATTAATTAAACACTAAATCATTATACATCAAGTTTTTATCATGGTTCTTCAACGCTGGCAAAGCCTCCTGCTTTTCGTGGCCGTCATCCTCATGGCCTGCTTCAACTTCTCAACAATGGCAGTGATGCCCGACTCCACCGAGCTCGTGCCCACCGACTACGTCTTCATCTGGGTTCCGGCCGTGGCTGCCGTGCTGCTGCTGTTCATCGACATTTTCATGTATCGCAACCTGCGCCTGCAGATGAAGGTGGCCGTCGTCTCCATCATCGTGATGATTGCCGTCGGCGTTAGCGCCGCCGTGGTCGTTTCGCGTGCCGCTGGTGCCGAATATTCCTGGACGGGAGCGCCGCTGTTCCTGCTCTGCGCCCTGGTGCTCGCCATCTTCGCGCGCGTCTTCATGGGCAAGGACTACCGCCTGCTCCGCTCAGTCGACCGTCTCCGCTGACCCCCGCGCCCACAGATATTAATGCTGTCCGATGAAAGTGCGAGCGCAGGGAGGACGGCTGACGTTTTCAGTCGCATTTTTATCAGCCGGCAATATTGTATTGCGTTGAGGACGTGGCCCTTACCACTCGTAGCCGAGCGTGATGCCCAGGTTGGAGAGAGTGGCTGATTCGTAGGAGTAGCCCCAGTAATCGTTGTCGTTATTTGTGAGCAGCTGATAGGTCAGGCCGATGTTGAAGGCCCGGCGGGGCTTCTCGGCATTCACCGGGATGCGCATACCTATCTGCGGTTTGAAGAAGAACTGGGTGTTGTTGCCTATGTATGTGTGCTGCAAAACGACAGGGCCGTCGCCGAGAATCCAGGCGGCGCCTAATTTCAGGTCGATGAAGAATCCGGTTTTGTTCATGGCGCCGATGTTGAAGCGGAAATCGGTGAACACCGGAATCATGCACTTGGTGTAGTATTCCTTAGTGGGACTAACGCCTTCAGGATAGTAGCCGGAGTAATAGCTCGGGCCGTCGTCGTCGGCCGTGCTGTGGGCGACGTCCACGCCGATGCCGACGCCCATAAAGAACCAGTCGGCATATTTGAAGCCCTGCGAAGTACTGATTCCCACACAGTTGAGGCGGTTCGAGCCGATGCCGGCCGTGCCGGAGAGCTCCACGAAGCCTTTATAGTTGAGGCCGCCTTGCAGGGCGGGTGAAATCAGAGAGGGCAGCTGGTTGGCGATCTCCCAGTATTGAGCGTGTGCGGCGCCGAGGCCCATGAGCAGTGCCGCGGTCATTGTCAGTATCTTTTTCATGATCGAAGGGGTGTTAGGTCGTTATGTATTTATGTATAAACACGCGGCCGGGGCACTTGGTTTGCGTGCGCTGCCACGGGTCCGTGAAAGTGTATCGATAGGGAGACGTTGTGCGCGCGAGGGGACTCGAACCCCTACAACCGTAGTTATCAGATCCTAAGTCTGACGCGGCTACCAATTACGCCACGCGCGCTTTTGTGCCTGCAAAGTTACGCAAAAAAACGTAAACCGCAAACTTCAGGTAAAAAAGAGCCACAAATGCGGACGGAAAAGAGAAGAAATCGGGCCCTGCTCCACTGATTTCCGTGTTGCTCTGCGGTGCGTTCACCGGCCTTGGGCGCGCAGGGCGTGGCGCCGTGAGAGCCAGTCGCCCAGCCACAGGCCGCCGATGATGAGCACGCAGCCGATGATGCCTATCGCCGTGATTTTCTCGTCGAGGATGAAGAAGGCGGCTATCATGGTGACCGGCGTCTGGAAGTACATGTAGTTGCCGGCGGTGACGGCTCCGAGGCTCTTGATGGCGATGGCCCAGAGCAGGTAGGCGGCCATGGAGGCGCCGAGGCTCAGGAACAGCAGATTGAGCAGAGCGTCGTAGCTGCAGAAGAAGTCGGTGGGATTGTGCAGGTTGCCGGGCATGATGAACAGGAAGGGGATGGCCGTGATGACGCCGTAAAAGAAGGTCTTGCGGGTGGCGTACCACACGTCGTAGTTGGCCGACAGGCGTCGGAGCACCAGCGAGTAGATGGCCCACGAGAGGGCGGCGCCAATGGAGAGAAAGTCGCCCAAGGGGTTGACTTCCAGCGAAGTGGCCGAGTTGAAGATGACGCACGCCACGCCGATGAAGGCTATGGCCGAGCCAAGGAGGATGCGCCAGTCGAAGCGCCCGCGGTTGTACAGGAATCCGGCTAACAGCACCGTCAGCAGCGGCGACAGCGAGGTCAGCAGCGACACGTCGGTCGACGACACAACCTTCAGCGCCGTGTTCTCGGCGATGAAATAGATTGAGCCGGCCGTCACGCCGCACGCGCAGAACAGCAGTTCGTCGCGCAGCGAGTGGCTTCGGAAGCGCTTGTGCGAGATGGCCAGCACGAGCAGGTAGGCCATCGTGAAGCGGTAGATATACAGCTCAACTGTGCCCATGTGGTGCACGTCGAGCAACACGGATGACGAGACGAACGAGAGGCCCCACATGGTCACGCAGGCCGCGG
Organism: Bacteroidales bacterium; assembly: GCA_004552485.1. Taxonomy (GTDB): domain Bacteria; phylum Bacteroidota; class Bacteroidia; order Bacteroidales; family Muribaculaceae; genus CAG-873. The sequence goes on from SFOH01000064.1 coordinate 9,448, forward strand.
CGGCGATGTGGGAAAGGATTAGTGAACGTTGGGATCTTGCGAGAGAAAAATTGTGTCGGTCAGTTTCAGGCGTCATAAAAAGGCGTTTTTGTTCAACATGGCCGCACCTTGCTGCGATTCCCCCGGTGATGACGGGGTCAGGGAGCTCACCGTTATGCGGGGATAACGGTCTGTGGGATGACATGGGCGGGAGGACGCGGGCGCTCCCGTCTGCTATTATTTTGCAAATTTAATATAAATTATTGTGTTTACAAAACATCAGTCCGGAAAAATTTGTTATCTTTGCAGACGAAAGCACAACATCGACGCATCGGCCGGCACGGCTAAACGCGTCAGTCTCATTGATTTTCCGTCGCTCTGAACACAGAATTATTAATAACATAAAGCAATAAAAGTATGAAAATCTTACGTATGGCATTAATCGCCACCGTGGCCGTAGGCCTTCTCGGTGCCGAAACCTCATGTTCTTCAATGACCAACACCGGCAAAGGCGCTCTGATTGGCGGCGGTGCCGGTGCAGGCGTGGGTGCCGGCATCGGCGCTCTGAT
>SFOH01000101.1 GCA_004552485.1 Bacteroidales bacterium
CTATCTGGGGTTTTATATGTTTTTAGGTGTCTTTACGGGTTCTTATTTCCCCAGGTCAGACGCATAATGACATAAAAGAGTTTGAGCATTCACACCCAATTCACACCCAGGAATGACCTCTTGGGTGTGAATTTTTCTGCGAATTCACACCCAAGCGCGATATCATATGGGGGAAAGCAGGGGGATATCCGGCAGACCCCCCTAAAAGGGTCTGCCGGATCCCCCGCCCCGACGAGCTAGGAAGGCGATGGAAGAGGAAGCCCTGGAAATACGAGGGTCCGGCGTCATCGAGAAGGACAGACGCCGCCCCAACACGTGGAAGGTGACCTTCTATCTTGGAAAGAAAGATAGCAAGGGCCGCTACATGCGCGCGCCCAAGCGCACCGTCCACGGATCCAAGGCCGACGCCCGCGCCGCCGTCAGCGCCTACATCGCGGAATACGAGGCCGCCCACGACCCTACCAACCAGCTCATCGCCACCTACGCCCTGAACTTCCACGCCCTGCGCAAGGACGACCCCAGCGTCAAGAAGCTCACCTACGAGCGCGAGGGCTGTTTTTGATAGCTTTTATTTTTAGGAAATCACGAGATAAAAGTTTCGGGTTTCACGGCAGTTGTTTCGCCTTTTAAGCAAAGGCGCCGACCACCTCCGGTAATCGACTAAAGGAGGCCAGGAAAGGAAATGATCGGCATGTCAACAATTCTAGCAATCAAGCAGCGCTCCGCCCATGGCGACAGCGTCGCCCAGATAGCCAGGGAGGAGGGAATCTCCGAGCCCACGGTGCGCAAATACCGCGACATGGACGACTTCTCCCCTCGGGTCAGGCCCAGGAAAAGGCGCGGTTCGAAGCTTGACCCGTTCAAGCCGACGATAGACCGCTGGCTTTCCGATGACAGGAAGCGCCGCCCCAAGCAGCGCCACACGGCCCGGCGGGTATTCGACCGGCTCGTCGCGGAATGCGGCTACGACGGCAGCTACACAATCGTCCAGACCTACGTCAAGAAGCGCAAGGCCGAGCTCAAAGGCGCCAAAGACGAGTTCCTCTACCTCGAATGGGCTCCCGGCGAGGCGCAGGTCGACTTCGGCGTGTGCGACTTCAGGGTGCTGGGCGTCATGCGCGAGGTGCACTACCTCGTGGTCACCTTCCCGTTCTCCAACGTGTCGCTGGCGCAGTGCTTCTGGGGCGAGACGTCGGAGTGCGTCTGCGAGGGCCTGAAGGCCGTGTTCGAGTTCTGCGGGGGCGTGCCCACCAGGCTGGTGTTCGACAACGCCACGGGCGTCGGCAGGAGGGTCGGCCAGGTCGTCAGCACCGCCGACACGTTCACCCGCTTCGCCGCCCACTACGGGTTCGACTTCTCCTTCTGCAACCCCAACTCGGGCCACGAGAAGGGCTCCGTGGAGAACGCCGTCGGGACCATCCGGCGCAACCTGTTCGTCCCCGTTCCGCGCATCGACAGCCTGCCCGCCTACAACAGGCGGATCCTCGGCAGGTGCCTGGATCGCGCCGGCAAGGACCATTACCTCAAAGGCGAGCCCGAGCGGCAGCTGTTCATGGAGGACTGCGTGGCCATGGCCGACCTGCCGGCAAAGCCGTTCCGGGTGGCGAAGGTGACCACCGCGAAGACCGACAAGTACGGCGACGCGTGCCTTGACGGCAGGCACCGCTACCCGCTCGGGCCGGGCCACGGCGAAGAGAGGGTTATCGTCGAGCTGGGCGCCTTCCAGGTGGCCTTCTACGACGGCGAGGGCACGCAGATCGCCGCCTTCGACCGTGCGTACGGGGACGCGCCCACCAGGGCCAATGACCCCATGTCGCAGCTGGCGCTCCTTTGCAGGAAGCCGGGCGGATGGCGAAACAGCGCGGTGAGGGCCACCTTGCCGGAATCGCTGGCCAGGTCGATGGATTCCATGGAGAGGGCCGACAGGGGCGCCATGCTCAGGATGCTTCGCGACGTAAGCGCGGATTCCGGCTACGATGCCGCGGTCGCCGCGATGGCCGCCCTCGGCGCCGACGGCGGCGTCCCCAGCCGAGCAGACGTCGCGCTGGCTGCCGCATGCTTGGCGAACGGCCGGGGTTCCATCGCATACGAGGATGGTCCTGACCTCGGGATATACGACGCCGTCTTCGCGAAGGAGGCCTAGCCATGGACATGGAGCAGATGACGAGAGGGCAGATCGAGGCGGAGTTCGCCGCGCTGGCGAGGACCATGTACTTCACCAAGTCGACGATCGCGGCGTTTTCCAAGGATGCCACGCGCGGCCAGCTGGTGGCCGCATGCGAGCTGATAAGAAGAGAGAACGCCACCAGGGAGGAGAACAGGAAGGCAAGGCTCATGAGGCAGGCCAAATTCCCGGCCGTGAAGTCGGTCGCGGACTTCGACTTCGGCGAGGTGATACTTCGAGACCGCATCGCTGGTGCTGATGCTAAAGGCGGCCGTGGCCGACAACAGGCTCGAACAGGCGCTTCGCGACATAGCGAAGGCCGACCTGCTGATAATCGACGAGTACGGCTACATCCCGATAGACATAGAGGGCGCAAGGCTGCTGTACCAGGTGATGTCGGCAACGTACGAGACCAGGAGCATGATCGTCACCACGAACATAGAGTTCGGCAAGTGGGGCACGGTTCTCGGGGATGCCCACCTTGCGACGGCGACGATAGACAGAATCATGCACCATGGCCGGCTGGTCGAGTTCGGCGGACAAAGCAGAAGGTTTGAAGAGGCCCTCATGATGGGAAGGTCGGACAGTTAGCGAAGAAAGGGTGCGGCGCCTTTGCGAAACGGTGAAACCCGAAAGAAATTAGTCGTGAAATCCTAAAAATAGTTGTTGTGAAAAACACAGCAACTCGTCGAGCTTGTCGGTGTGGCCGTCGAGGACGGTGCTCGCGGCCTTGGCGCCGGTGCGCCCATGGGGCAGCGCCTTGAACCCGTTGGCCTTGATGGTCCTGGCCCTGGACCTCGTGAGGCCGGTGCGGCGGGAGAACTCCGCCAGGTTGAGGGTCTCGAGGTCGAGCGAGCCGCCGTTTTCGGCGCGCATCTCCTCGAGCGCCTTGTCTATAATCTCTTGCAGGCCATTGCGTTCCTGTATATCCATATTCCTCCTAACACTGGCGTATTGGCGTATCCAGTTTAGGCTGGCTTATGGGGCACAATGGCTGTTTTTGTTCGTCAGGGATTGGCTAAATTAATGCGGCTCCGAGTGGCTAAATTAGCCCGACGCTAACAATGATTCGAGTTATTAGAGTTTTTACAAAGAATTATTGCTTCAAAATTCAGCTATTTATCAGGTAAAATACATTGCACCGATTACATTTATCATCGTTTCTTAAGAACCGTCAGTTCTATTTTTTTTGCCTTTCGATTTAACTATGTAGTAACAAAATTCCCATCATCTGTCATCTAATAACATTATTACTAGATGACAGATGATGGGAATTTTACCCGCCAGAAATGAAGGCTTCATCCTCATCGCGAGAAACAAAAAAGAG
>SFOH01000065.1 GCA_004552485.1 Bacteroidales bacterium
GGAAATTGACAGAGATGGCATCGCGGCCCGTGGGCCGCGCCTTCTTGTCTCTTGTACTACTTCGTCTTTATCTATTGTAAATTTTTCAATGTTCTATGTTGCTTATCGGACTTGGGGGAGCCGCGCTCTTAAGAGAGGCGCTTCCGTTGTTCCCGAAAGCGAGTGCAAAGTTAAGGCGTTTTTCTTAATCACGCAAATATTCGGGCATTATTTAACGCATTTTAACACTTGGAGGAGGGCGAGGAAGCGCGGAGAGAGGGGGTAAGAGGCTGAGGGAGCGGGGGTTAAGGGCGCAAGGGATTGTTCACGGCTTTTTGGGCTTTAACATGGGGGACCCGAAGCCGCAGGCTTCGGGCACGGTGGGGCTCCGCAAAAAAGGCGCGCGGAGCAGGGCCAAAGCGGCGGGCAACGCCGGGGGCGGCAAGGGCGCGCAGGGCGGGGGGGGAGGGCGCCGGTTATTAAAGGAGGGAGGGGAGGATGCGGGCGGTGGCGCCGAGGGAGGCTGTGATGTAGGCGGCGGCGGCATGGCCGGCGGCAGCGCGGGCGGCGGGGTCGGCAAGGTAGGTGTCGAGGGCGGCGGTGAGGGTGGCCGCGTCGGTGTACTCTGTGGCGGCGCCGCAGGCGATGAGGTCGGTGGCCTCTTTGAACTTCTGGTGGCGGGGGCCGAAGAGGACGGGGATGCCGTAGACGGCGGCTTCGTTGATGTTGTGGATGCCGGCGCCGAATCCTCCGCCGATGATGGCGACGCTGCCGAAGCGGTATAATGAGCTGAGGAGTCCGAAGCTGTCGATGATGAGGGTCTGTGTGTCGGCGGGGATGGCGGCGACTGTGGCTTTGACTTCGGAGTAAAGGAGCGAGGGGGCGGCGAGGCGTGCGCGGATGGCGGCGAGGCGTGCGTCGTCGAACTCGTGGGGAGCGATGATGGCACGCACTTCGGGGTGGGCGTTGAGCCAGGGGATGTAGCGGTCTTCGTCGGGGTCCCATGAGCTGCCGACGACGAGGGTGAAGGGGTTGTGGCTCAGCCATGCCTCGATCTGCGGGAGGGAGACGGCGCTGGAGCGGACGTTGGCGACGCGGTCGAAGCGTGTGTCTCCGGCGACGGTGACGTCGGTGATGCCTATGCTTTGGAGGAGGGCTTTGGAAGCTTTGTCCTGGACAAAGATGTGTTTGTAGCAGCCGAGGAGTCGGCGCCACGCGGCACCGCCGGGGCGGAAGAAGCGCTGGCCGGGGCGGAAGATGGCGTCGATGAGGTAGACGGGGATGTCGCGCTCGCGGAGGGCGGAGATGTAGTTGATCCAGAACTCGTACTTGACGAAGACGGCACGGCGTGGCGCGGCGGCATCGAGGAAGCGGCGGACGTTGGCGGGTTTGTCAAAGGGGAGGTAGGCGACGCAGTCGACGAGGGGATAGTCCTTGCGCACTTCGTATCCGGAGGGGGAGAAGAAGGTGAGGAGGATGGTTGCCTGCGGGCGCTCTTTTTTGAGCTGTTCGATGAGGGGGCGTGCCTGTTCGAACTCGCCGAGCGAGGCGACGTGGAACCAGAAATCGAACCCCTGGGGCGCTTTCCGGGCACGTGCAGCAAGGATGCGCCCGACAGACTCTCGTTGTCCGGCTAACATTCGGCTGACCTTTTCGGAGCGCGCGGCGGCGAGGCGGGCGGCGGCGGCGTAGGCGCTGATGGCTGTGTTGTAGAGGACTCCCATCACTCGGCGGCGGGGGCGGGGATGCGTTCGATGGCGCGGCGGATGCGGGCGATGGTTTCGTCGCGGCCGAGGAGTTCGGTGATGTCAAACATGTGGGGGCCTTTGCATTCGCCGACGACGGCGAGGCGGAAGGCGTTCATGACGTTGCCGAGGTGATACTCGCGGTCGGCAATCCACTTGAGGACAACGGGCTCGGCGTCGGCGCTTTTGAACGAGGGGAGCTGCTCGAGGACGCCGATGAGCTCTTCCATGATGGCGGGCATACCAGGCGTCCAGCGTTTTTTGACGGACTTTGCCTCATACTCGGTGGGCGCCACGAAGAAGAAGCGGGCGTTGGTCCAAAGGTCGTTGACGAAGTTGATGCGGCTCTTGACCATTGCGGCGGCGCGGGCGATGTACTCGGGGGAGAAGGCGTCGGTGTCGACGCTGTTCTCGCGGAGGACGGGGATGAACATGCGGCAGAGTTCGTCGTCGGGGACGGTCTGGAGATATTCGTGGTTGAACCACTTGCCTTTCTCGAAGGCGAACTTGGCGCCGGAGCGCGAGCAGTGGCGGAAGTCGAACTTGGCGATGAGCTCGTCCATGGACATGAGCTCGGAGTCGTCGCCGGGGTTCCAGCCGAGGAGGGCGAGGAAGTTGACGACGGCCTCGGGGAGGTAGCCGCTCTCGCGGTATCCGGCAGAGACGGCACCGGTCTTGGGGTCGGTCCACTGGAGGGGGAAGACGGGGAAGCCGAGGCGGTCGCCGTCGCGCTTCGAGAGTTTTCCTTTTCCGTCGGGCTTAAGCAGCAGGGGAAGGTGGACAAACCGGGGCATCGTGTCGGCCCATCCGAAGGCCTCGTAGAGGAGGACGTGGAGGGGCGCCGAGGGGAGCCACTCTTCGCCGCGTATGACGTGGGAAATCTTCATGAGGTGGTCGTCGACGATGTTGGCGAGGTGATAGGTGGGCAGGTCGTCGGCACTCTTGTAGAGGACTTTGTCGTCGAGGATGTCCGATTTGATGTGCACCTTGTCGCGCAGGAGGTCGTCGACCTCGACGAGGCGTCCGGGCTCAACCTTGAAGCGCACCACATACTTCTCGCCGTCGGCGATGAGGCGCTCGACTTCTTCGGCGGGGAGGGTCAGGGAGTTGCGCATCGACATACGCGTCGAGGCGTCGTACTGGAAGTTGGGCACTTCCGCGCGCTTGGCCTCGAGCTCCTGCGGGGTGTCGAAGGCGATGTAAGCCTTGCCGGCGTCGAGGAGCATTTTGACGTGCTCGCGGTAGATGTCACGGCGTTCGCTCTGCTTGTAGGGGCCGTAGGGGCCTCCTTCGCGGACGCCCTCGTCGATGCCGATGCCCAGCCATGCCAGGGCCTCGTTGATGTAATCCTCGGCGCCGGGCACGAAACGCTGTGAGTCGGTGTCCTCGATGCGGAGAATCATTTTGCCGCCGTTCTGGCGGGCGAAGATATAGTTGTAGAGGGCGGTGCGGACGCCGCCGATGTGGAGAGGGCCTGTTGGTGAGGGTGCGAAACGCACGCGAACTTCTTGCTGTGACATATACTATATATAATAATGTGTAAAAGTCGCGTCTGCGGGGTCGGAACCGGGGTTGAAAACGCCGGCGGGGAGGCCGCACAGAGCGAGTGTCCGTGGCCGTGCGGCCATAGACGCTGCAAAATTACGTAAAATTTTTGAATTAGCGCACCTCAGATTGGGTGTGTCTCCATTTTTTTTGCTACTTTTGCAAGTTGAACCACAGAAACATCGTAAATGAACACTCCAAAAGCGCCCCGCGAGGGCGAAGAGATACAGATCAGCGTGGTTGTTCCGCTGTACAACGAGGAGGAGTCGCTTCCCGAACTCGAGGCGTGGATTCGCCGCGTGATGGAAGAAAACGACTTCACCTATGAGATCATATTTGTCAACGACGGCAGCACCGACCGCAGCTGGGAGGTTGTCGAGCGCCTGGCGCGCGAGAATCCGCGCGTTCACGGCGTCAGCTTCCGGCGCAACTACGGCAAGAGCCCGGCGCTGAACACCGGCTTTGCGCGCACGCGCGGCAAGGTGGTCATCACCATGGACGCCGACCTCCAGGACAGCCCCGACGAGATTCCCGAGCTCTACCGCATGATCACCGAAGGCGGCCTCGACCTTGTCAGCGGGTACAAGCAGAAGCGCTACGACCCGCTGTCGAAGACCATCCCCACCAAGCTCTTCAACGCCACGGCCCGCAAGGTCAGCGGCATCAAGAATCTTCACGACTTCAACTGCGGCCTTAAGGCCTACCGCTCTGCCGTGGTCAAGCACATCGAGGTGTACGGCGACATGCACCGCTACATCCCCTACCTGGCCAAACTCGCCGGCTTCAACCGCATCGGCGAAAAGGTTGTCCAACACCGCGCGCGCAAATACGGCAAGACCAAGTTCGGCCTCGACCGCTTTGTCCACGGCTATCTTGACCTGGCAACACTCTGGTTCACAGGCAAATTCGGCGGCCGTCCCATGCACTTCTTCGGCCTGTGGGGCTCGCTGATGTTCTTCCTGGGCTTCGTGGCCTGCATCGTCGTGGGCTCCGTGAAACTCTACAACATGGCCCACGGCAACCACTACACGCTGGTCACCGACTCGCCCTACTTCTTCATCGCGCTGACCACGATGATCCTGGGCTGCCAGATGTTCCTGGCCGGCTTCATAGGCGAGTTGGTGGTGCGCAACGCCACCGGCCGCAACCACTACGAGATCGAAACCGAATTCTAACACTCCCCCACCCCGTCCGCCATGTCCTATCCCCAGTTCTACGAGCTTGTGTGCAAGCGATATTCATGCCGCGCCTACGATGCGCAGCGCCCCGTTGACGATGCCCTCGTGCGCGCCGTGATAGAGACCGCCCAGCTGTCGCCCAGCGCCTGCAACCGCCAGCCCTGGCATTTTGTGGCCGTCCGCAACGAAGAAGTGCGCGCGCTGATGCTCGCCAAGAGCCGCCCCGCCTTCCTGGACGCTCCCGTGCTGCTGGTGTGCCTGGGCGACCACAGCCAGGCCTGGCACCGCCCCGCCGACGGCAAGGACCACACCGACGTGGACGTGGCCATCGCCGCGGAGCACATCTGCCTGGCCGCCGCCTCGCTGGACATGGGCACATGCTGGGTGTGCAGCTTCGACACCGACGCCGTGCGCACAGCCCTCAGCCTGCCGTCCCACCTTGAGCCCGTGGCCCTCATCCCCCTCGGATTCCCCGCCCCTGACTCGACCGTCCCCGCCAAAATACGCAAACCTGTTGACGACATTCTCTCATGGGAAACGCTCTGAAAGCACTGTTAATCACCGTTTTGGCCGCACTGGCATACGGCTGCAACACCGACGGATGCACCGACCTGCGCAGCTCCATCCCCAAGGCCGGATTCTACAGCGCCGCCAGCGCCGCCAAAATCAGCCTCGACTCGCTGCAGATAACCGGCATCGGCGCCCCCGGCGACTCCGTGCTCCTCGCGGCCGGCACATCGCAGTCGGAGGTCTACCTGCCCATGCGCTCCGCCCAGACCTCCACGGCTTGGTGCCTGAGCTACAAGTGGAAAGACACCGACTTTCCCCAGCTCAACGACACCATCACCTTCCAATACACCGCCCAACCCTATTTCGCCTCAGCCGAGTGCGGCGCCATGTACCGCTACCACGTGCGCTCTTTCACATACACCACCCACATGATTGACTCCGTGAAGATGACCGACTCGCTCATCACCAACAACGATGCCGAACAGATTCAGATTTTCTTCCGCACCGCCGAGGAGGAGGGCGGCGAGCGATGAGACGCCGCTGTCTGCTGCCGCTGTTAGCGCTGCTGGCGGTCATGATTGTGGCACCCGCCATAGCCCAGCGCCGCGTCACGCCGGTCAACACCCCCGCCACGCGCACCCAGAGCCGCAACGACAAGGAGGGCGACTCGGCGCGCGCCCTCGAACGCCGCCGCCTGCGCTCGCGTCCCGTCTCGGACGAGCCCGGCAACTACCTCATGCTCGACACACTCACGGGCGTGCAGTGGTTCGACTCGACCATGCTCCCCAAAGCGCCGCCAATGAAGTATCCCCTGCTCCACGCCGTCAACGTGTCCGTGAACCTGTGGGACCCGGTGATGCGCATCTTCGGACAGCACCACGGCCTCATCGGCTTTGCCGCCAACGTCAGCCTCCACAACCGCTACCTCCCGACATTCGAGTTCGGCCTGGGCACCGCGCGCAACAAGCCCTCGGACATGAACTTCACCTACCGCAGCCCCATCGCCCCATTCTTCAAACTGGGAGCCGACTACAACTTCCTGTACAACTCGAGCCCTGACTATCAGTTCTTTGCGGGCGTGCGCTACGGCTTCTCGGCCTTCAAGTTCCATGTCGACGACTGCACAGCGCCCGACAACTACTGGGGCGAAACCGGCAGCTTCTCCATCCCGTCCGCCTCAGTGACAGCCGGATGGCTCGAAGTGGGCCTGGGCTTGAAAGTGAAGCTGTGGGGCCCCATCAGCGCCGGCTGGGGCCTGCGCTACCACACCATTCTCCACCAGAGCCATCCCTCGAGCGGCGACGCATGGTACATCCCCGGCTACGGCACCGCCAGCTCGTCGCTGAGCGGCGTCTTCAACATCACCTACACCATCCCGCTGTGCTCGCGCAACGCCGCCGTGGCCGACACCGCCGTCCTCTCCGCCCCCGTCCTGACGCGCTGAAGCCCGGCGCCCCCGCTTTTTCCCGACTCCCCGACCGTGACGCAAGCCTGCGACTTGCGTTCCCCCGGCGTGCGCTTTTCCGGCATAATTGCAAAAAATCCGGCGGCTTTCTTGCAGGAAGAAATTTTTTGCCGATTTTTACGGGCAAAAATTTGGCGATGAAAAATTTTATTTGTATCTTTGCGTGAATTTTTATGCGCCTGACGGCCCGGAGACCTCCGGACTGCGGGCTGTTTGGCATCGTATAAAATTGAGTATGAGACAGTTAAAAATTAACAAATCAATCACCAACCGCGAGAGCGCTTCCCTCGACAAGTACCTCCAGGAGATAGGTCGCGAGGAGCTCATCACGGTTGAAGAAGAGGTTGAGCTGGCGCAACGCATCCGCCAAGGCGATGAACGGGCGCTTGACAAGCTCACAAAAGCCAACCTGCGTTTCGTCGTTTCCGTTGCCAAGCAGTACCAGAATCAGGGACTCTCGCTCCCCGACCTCATCAACGAGGGTAATCTTGGCCTTATCAAAGCCGCCCGCAAGTTTGACGAAACACGTGGCTTCAAATTCATCTCCTACGCCGTATGGTGGATCCGCCAGAGCATCCTCCAGGCCCTTGCCGAGCAGAGCCGCATCGTGCGCCTCCCGCTGAACCAGGTGGGAAGCCTCAACAAAATCACCAAGGCTCTCAGCAAATTCGAGCAGGAGAACCAACGCAAGCCCTCGCCCGAGGAGCTGGCCCAGGCCCTGGATGTTCCCGTCGAAAAAGTGGCCGACACACTGAAGGTGTCCGGCCGCCACATCTCCGTGGACGCCCCCTTCGTGGAGGGCGAAGACAACTCACTCCTCGACGTGCTCACCAATGACGACACCCCCTCGACCGACGCCACCCTCAACCAGGAGTCGCTGGCGCGCGAAGTGGACCGCGTGCTCCATCAGCTCCACGAGCGCGAGCGTGAGATTGTGAAGATGTTCTTCGGCATCGGCTGCCAGGAAATGACGCTTGAAGAGATTGGCGCCAAGTTTGACCTGACGCGCGAGCGCGTACGCCAGATCAAGGAGAAGGCCATCAACAAGCTGAAAGGCTCACGCAGCACCCTGCTGAAGGCCTACCTGGGACAGTAATCCGCCACCCCCCGGCTCAGACAAAACACAGCGCCGTTGCCCTTTCGGGCAGCGGCGCTGTGTTTTAACTTATTTGACTAATTGGACTAATTGGACCAATTAGCCTAATTGGTCTTATTGGTCTTATTGGACTAATTAGTCTAATTAGACCAATTGGCCTAATTAGACTAATTCAGAGATTATTTCGCGAACTTAACAGCCTGGCCGTTGGCGGCAGCTACGTAGACGCCGTCAGCGAGGTGAGCCACTGAGAAGCTCTGACCGGCGGCAACGGTGTTGCTTTCAACCACGTTACCGGCCATGTCGTAGATGTAAACGACTGCGTCAACGCTGCTGGTGATGATGTCGCCGGCAACGGTGAGAGTCTTGGCAGCCTCGTTGTCGACAACGATGTCGTTGACACCGCCTTCGGGCTTCTTGGAGCCTTCGAAGTTCACAGGAACGACGCCATAACCGCGAACGTCTTTGGCAACGATTTCAACGGCGGGAGCAGCCTCACCGAGTTTGATGCGCTTGATGCAATCCTGGTGGCGGGGCTCGTCAGCGTTGTACTCCTCGGCCCATGCATAGTGACCGCCGGCTTCGTACTCGGCGTTCTTGGTGTTTTCGATGTCCTTGGCTGAAGCCTTGCGTGAGCACCAGTAGAGGTATGTGCCGGTTTCGTCAGCAGAGAGCTGAGAGATGCCGACATGCTCGTTGGCGCCGGAGCCTTCCCAAGCGAGGGGCGAACCGTCGACGAGGACAGGGTTGAGCTCTTCGAACGTGGCGGGTTCGGGTTTGGCGATGAGGTCATCGAGGTTCACGCGATAGAGACCGGCTTTGAGGTCGCCGGCGCATTTCTCCATGTAGATGTAGATGTGCTTGTTGGCCTCGTCGATGTAGAAGGTGGTGTAGATGGGGCTGATGGCGGTGAGGTAGGATGTGCCGCCCTTACCAACGTTTGAGGTAGAAGTGCCGACGTTCTCTTCCTTGAAGGTGTAGAGACCATTGCCGTTGTACTTCATGCCGACCCAGTAGAGGGGCTCGGGGTTGCCTGCGGCATCCTGGTCCTTGGTGATGGCCCAGCCGCACTTGATGCAGCCGTAAGACCACTTGACGCCGTAGAAGCTCATCCAGTTGTTCTCCATCCAGGAGGTATAGTTGATGGGCAGAGAGATGGAGTTGGCAGAGATTTTGCGAACGCAGACGTTGCGGTCGTTGACATAGAGGGTGTCGCCGTAGATGTAGAGACCTGCGGGATCCTTGTAGGCGTTGCCGCCGGCGTTGTCGAGCACGGTAGCCTGGAAGGTGTTGCCGCCGATGCGTGAGATGTAGAAGAGTTTGCCGTCGCCGCCTGAGTCTGCACCGTTCTGATAGGTGAAGGTCTTACCGGCGCTGGCGCCGTAGATGCGGTTCTTGAACTGAAGGAGCTGGAAAGCGTGGGGCATTCCGCCAACGTCGTAGGTGTCGGACTGGCCGTCGGAGTAAACGCAGTGGAGGTTGCCGTCCTCACCGGCATAGTAGAGGCCGGCGGGCATGCCAAGGTCAGTGGGACCGGCAGCGAGGTTGGCGTCGCCGGCAATTTTCAGGTAAGACCATTCGCCGGCGGTCTCGCTCTTGTAGGTGGCGACGAGGTCAGTGGGAACGGTGAGGGTGATGTCGCTGCCGGGGGCGAAGACGCCTGCAGCGGTTGCAGGAGCCACGGCGGAGGCGAGAGTCAGGTTCTTGATGCCTGAGTCTTTGATGAAGTCGCTTTCGACGATGGCGAGGATGTTGCCGAGGTCAAGGCTCTGCAGAGCAGCGCAGCCTTCGAAGGCCTGGGGCTTGATGGTGGTGACGGGGTTGAGGAATTTCACCCCGGTGAGGGCGGCGCACTTGTAAGCCACGCCCTGGGGCACTTCGGCACCGGCGATTGAGAGGCTCTTGAGAGCGGCGCAGTTAGCAGCGATGAAGCGGCCGTAGGTGCCTTTCAGAGCCAGGCTCTCGATGGAGGTGCCGGCGAGGCAGTAGTCGCCCCAAACTTTGCACTTGGGCAGGTTGACGCTGACAATCTTCGAAGCGTTGAAAGCGGCGTTGGGCTTGAGCTCGGTGAAGTCGCCGGTGAGGGCGGTGAGCTCGGAAGCGGGAGCGACGGCTAAGAGGACGCTCTTGTCGGCGCTGTAGAGGGTTGCACCGTCAGCGGCGAGAACCTCGTTGCCGGCGGCAACAGAGTAAGCGGCGATTGCTTCGCAGCCGCGGAAAGCGCCGTCACCGACGGCCTCAGCGGTAGCGGGGAAGTTGACGGCGGTGAGGCCCTTGTTGTTGGCGAAAGCCTGCACGCCCACACTCTTGAAGCCTTCGGGGAAGGTGAGAGCGCCGGAGAGGTTACAGCCGGAGAAGGCCATGTCGGC
>SFOH01000102.1 GCA_004552485.1 Bacteroidales bacterium
CATGAAAAAGAAATTCATCTGCACCGTTTGCGGTTACGTTTACGAAGGCGAGCACGCCCCCGAGAAATGCCCCATCTGCGGCGCCCCCGCCAGCAAGTTCAAAGAAGTGCCCACTGACCCCGAAGCCGGCCTCCAGTTCGTCACCGAGCACGAGCTCGGCGTTGCCAAAGACACCGACGACGAAATGCGCAAAGACCTCACCGCCCACTTCAACGGCGAGTGCGGCGAAGTTGGCATGTACCTCGCCATGAGCCGCCAGGCCGACCGTGAGGGTTATCCCGAAGTGGCCGAAGCCTTCAAGCGCTACGCCTGGGAAGAGGCTGAGCACGCCGCCAAATTCGCCGAACTCCTCGGCGAGTGCGTATGGGACACCAAGACCAACCTCGAGAAACGCATGATGGCCGAAGCCGGTGCCAACGAAGACAAGATGCGCATCGCACGCCGCGCCAAAGAGCTCGGCCTCGACGCCATCCACGACACCGTTCACGAAATGGCCAAAGACGAAGCCCGCCACGGACGCGGATTCGCCGGCCTCTTCGAGCGCTACTTCAAGAAATAAACATTCATAATAGGATTGGATTAATTATCCGCAGCGCCTTGACCGTCACCCCGGGCAGGGCGCTGTTCTTTTCTTCCCCGCCCCTCCCGCGCATTTTTCTACACATCTCCGCTCGCTTTCACGGATTTTTTCCGTACCTTTGCACCACAATAAACAAAAACCCTTCAAACAAACAATTATGGAAAAAAGTAAGGAAGTGGTCCTCAGCGGCATACGCCCCACCGGAAACCTCCATCTCGGCAACTACTTCGGAGCCCTCAGCAAATTCCTCAAGCTCCAGGAGACACACGACTGCCGTTTCTTCATAGCTGACCTCCACGCACTCACCACCAACACCGACCCCGACGCACTCCACCAGAACGTCCGCGGCATCCTCGCCGAATACCTCGCCGCCGGCATCGACCCCGAGAAAGCCTCAATCTTCGTGCAGAGCGACGTCCCCGAACTCTCCGAACTCTACCTGCTGCTCAACATGCACGTCGGCATCGGCGAACTCATGCGCACCGCATCCTTCAAGGACAAAGCCCGCAAAGCCCTCGGCCTCGCCAAAACCGACAGCGACAACGACGAAGACATCGAGAAACAAATCATCGGCGCCTCCACCAACAAACGCGTCAGCGCCGGCCTCCTCACCTACCCCACCCTCATGGCCGTCGACATCCTCGCCCAGAAAGCGCGCTGGGTCCCCGTCGGCAAAGACCAGATGCAGCACCTCGAACTCACACGACGCTTCGCGCGCCGCTTCAACCAGTTCTACGGCGTCGACGAATTCATCGAGCCCGAAAACTTCGAGTTCCGTGACGCCCCCGTCAAAGTGCCCGGCCTCGACGGCTCTGGCAAAATGGGCAAGAGCGAAGGCAACTGCATCTACCTCATCGACGAGCCCAAAGCCCTCCGCAAGAAAGTCATGCGCGCCGTCACCGACGAAGGCCCCCAGGCGCCCAACTCGCCCATGACCGAGCCCATCGCCAACCTCTTCTCACTGCTCGAGCTCACCTCCACTCCCGACGTCGTACAGCACTTCCGCGATGCCTACGCCGACTGCTCCATCCGCTACGGCGACCTCAAGAAACAGCTCGCCGAAGACATCCTCGCCGTCACCACCCCCATCCGTGAGCGCATCAAAGACATCCTCGCCGACGAAGCCTACATGCGCCGCGTCCTGGCCCAAGGTGCCGAAAAAGCGCGTGCCCAGGCCGCCGAAACCCTCCGCGAAGTCCGCCCAACAAACGGCGGCATTAAATGTGGGAGCGACGGCTTCCAAGCCGTCGAGAGAGCAAATGCCGGCCTGAAACGTCGGTTTCAAATGACGGGTGTGTGGACGCCGGCGTTAGCCGGCGATTAGTGTAGCCAGGGTGTGCAGGCTGCGAAGAGCGCTGCCAAACCCCTGGTAACAGGCATTTTAAATATAGGGCACCGCGTGGCGGTGCGTTAGACGATTTTCTAACGCACCGCCACGCGGTGCTTTT
>SFOH01000103.1 GCA_004552485.1 Bacteroidales bacterium
CGGAAGGAAGCGGCGGGGCGGGGCGCTAGACGCCCCGGGAACCTTGAAAACCGGATACCGAGGAAAACGGATAGGAACGCGTGCGGGGCCCCCGCCGGCAAAGGTGCCGGCGGAGATCTCCGACGAGAGACCAATTCCAAGAGGGGCCCTACCCAGGGCTCCGGACCATCATTCCGATGGCTTTTTCTTTATTTTGAATCTTTAGGCGCCCCTCCGGGGGCGCCCGAACGAAGAGTTTGATCCTGGCTCAGGATGAACGCTGGCGGCGTGCCTAACACATGCAAGTCGAACGGTTAAGGCGGCTTCGGCCGCGAATGGCGAACGGGTGAGTAACGCGTGACCGACCTTCCCCCCGCACCGGGACAACCGCGGGAAACCGCGGCTGATACCGGGTACTCCGGGGCCTTCGCATGAAGGCCCCGGGAAAGCTCCGGCGGCGGGGGATGGGGTCGCGTCCCATCAGGTAGTAGGCGGGGCAACGGCCCACCTAGCCGACGACGGGTAGCCGGGTTGAGAGACCGACCGGCCACATTGGGACTGAGATACGGCCCAGACTCCTACGGGAGGCAGCAGTGGGGAATTTTGCGCAATGGGGGCAACCCTGACGCAGCAACGCCGCGTGCGGGACGACGGCCTTCGGGTTGTAAACCGCTTTCAGCAGGGAAGACCTAAGACGGTACCTGCAGAAGAAGCCCCGGCTAACTACGTGCCAGCAGCCGCGGTAATACGTAGGGGGCGAGCGTTATCCGGAATGATTGGGCGTAAAGCGCGCGCAGGCGGCCGCTCAAGCGGGACCTCTAACCCCGGGGCTCAACCCCGGGCCGGGTCCCGAACTGGGCGGCTCGAGTGCGGTAGGGGAGAGCGGAATTCCAAGTGTAGCGGTGAAATGCGCAGATATTTGGAAGAACACCGATGGCGAAGGCAGCTCTCTGGGCCGTCACTGACGCTGAGGCGCGAAAGCCGGGGGAGCGAACAGGATTAGATACCCTGGTAGTCCCGGCCGTAAACGATGGGCGCTAGGTGTGGGGGGACATTCCCTCCGTGCCGCAGCCAACGCATTAAGCGCCCCGCCTGGGGAGTACGGCGGCAACGCTAAAACTCAAAGGAATTGACGGGGGCCCGCACAAGCAGCGGAGCATGTGGCTTAATTCGAAGCAACGCGAAGAACCTTACCAGGGCTTGACATCCGGGTGAAGCGGCGGAGACGCCGTGGCCGAGAGGAGCCCGGACAGGTGGTGCATGGCTGTCGTCAGCTCGTGCCGTGAGGTGTTGGGTTAAGTCCCGCAACGAGCGCAACCCCCGTCGCGTGTTGCCAGCAACTCGGTTGGGCACTCGCGCGAGACTGCCGGCGTCAAGCCGGAGGAAGGTGGGGACGACGTCAAGTCATCATGCCCCTTATGCCCTGGGCTGCACACGTGCTACAATGGCCGGCACAACGGGTTGCGACCCCGCGAGGGGGAGCGGATCCCTCAAAGCCGGCCCCAGTTCGGACCGCAGGCTGCAACCCGCCTGCGCGAAGCCGGAGTTGCTAGTAATCGCGGATCAGCACGCCGCGGTGAATACGTTCCCGGGCCTTGTACACACCGCCCGTCACACCACCCGAGTCGTCTGCACCCGAAGCCGCCGGCCGAACCCGCAAGGGGCGGAGGCGTCGAAGGTGTGGAGGGTGAGGGGGGTGAAGTCGTAACAAGGTAGCCGTACCGGAAGGTGCGGCTGGATCACCTCCTTTCTAGGGAGGCCCGCGCGCGTCCCCCGTCCATCCTCGGCATCCGGCCTCCAGGGCTCCCGGAAGAAGGGACCCCGAGGCACCTTGGCAACTGCATAGCGCGCGACATGTTCGGAGGCTTTCGAGGCCCCCGAACGATCTCAACTTGATATCAACCAATGACAGAAGTAGATTCTGCATCTTCGAAATCAGTTAGGATCGCCGAGATACGTTTTACCCAAAACTTTATTTTTTACTTTCTCCGATGATTGAATTCATCGGCTGGCATTTACCGGGGGCGGATGCCCCCGGGACCGCGGGAAGAAGATACCGCGGGCGCACGGCGGATGCCTTGGCATGGGAAGCCGAAGAAGGGCGCGGCAAGCTGCGATAAGCCCCGGGGA
>SFOH01000104.1 GCA_004552485.1 Bacteroidales bacterium
CTCCGCAGTACTTTCGGCGAGGAGGGGCTTAACTTCCGAGTTCGGAATGGGATCGGGTGATCCCCCTCTCTACGGTTCCGCTCATGGGGGGCGCTCCCCCATGAGGCTCTATTCGGTTGTGCCTCTTCCAGGGCGCCCGCGGCGACCCTGGCGGCTGCATGCGCGCTCCATGCCTCGATTCCGATACCCGCACTTTGCTGGTGAAGAAGAGCTCGGGCTATCAGCACCGCTCGCCTGAGCGCCTCGCGGCGCTTGCAGCTGCGGCCTGTCGACCGGGTGTTCTACCCGGGCCCTTACCGAAGAGGGAGCTCATCTCGGAGCCGGCTTCCCGCTTAGATGCTTTCAGCGGTTATCCGTTCCGGGCGTAGCTAGGCGGCGGTGCCGTTGGTCGACAACCGCTCCACCAGAGGCCCGTCCGCCCCGGTCCTCTCGTACTAGGGGCGGCCCTCCTCAACTCCCTTGCGCCTGCGGAGGATAGGGACCGAACTGTCTCACGACGTTCTGAACCCAGCTCGCGTACCGCTTTGAATGGCGAACAGCCATACCCTTGGGACCTGCTCCAGCCCCAGGATGCGATGAGCCGACATCGAGGTGCCAAACCTTGCCGTCGATGTGGACTCTTGGGCAAGATCAGCCTGTTACTCGGCCTGTCCGCCTCGCAGTCGAGCCCGCTTGCACTCTTGCGCTCCCGGGACGGTTGCCGACCGTCCTGAGCGGACCTTTGCGCGCCTCCGTTACGATTTGGGAGGCGACCGCCCCAGTCAAACTACCCGCCTGGCACGGTCCCCGCGCCCGGTCTCGGGCCGCGGGTTAGGCCGCCGGCACGGCGAGGGCGGTATTCCAAGGGCGGCTCCCCCCGGGCTGGCGCCCGGGGTTCGAAGCCTCCCGCCTATCCTCTACACGCCGTACCAACGGCCAATGCCAGGCTGCAGTGAAGGTTCACGGGGTCTTTCCGTCCTTCCGCAGGTAGCTCGCATCTTCACGAACAGTGCAGTTTCGCCGGGTCCATGGTCGAGACAGCGCCCAAGTCGTTACGCCGTTCGTGCAGGTCGGAACTTACCCGACAAGGAATTTCGCTACCTTAGGACCGTTATAGTTACGGCCGCCGTTTACCGGGGCTTGGCTTCAGCGCCTCGCATCGCTGCTAACGCATCCGCGTAACCTTCCGGCACCGGGCAGGCGTCAGACCCTATACTTCGCCTCGCGGCTTGGCAGAGTCCTGTGTTTTTGGTAAACAGTCGCTTGGGCCGTTTCGCTGCGGCCCCCCCGCGCTCCGGAGGCACAGCTCCTTCACGCCGGGGGGCGCCCCTTCTCCCTAGGTTACGGGGCCAGTGTGCCGAGTTCCTTGACCATGGTTCTCCCGATCGCCTCGGTATGTTCTACCCGCCCACCTGTGTCGGTCTTGGTACGGGCGCGCCCGCGCCTGCCTAGGGGTTTTTCTCGGGAGCATGGGATGACCGGCTTCGCCATGGAGGCTTCGTCTCGCGTCTCGGGGCATACGGTGCGCTGATTTCCATGCGCACCCCCCTACGCGCTTTCACGGGGACGTCCAGAACCCCGCCCGGCTGCCCTTCTCCGTCGCCCCTTCGGTCGTAGCGGCGCGGGAGCGGCGCTGGAATGTCTGCCAGCTGCGCATCGGCTGCGCCTCTCGGCCTCGCCTTAGCTCCCGGCTGACCCTGGGATGATTAGCATCGCCCAGGAAACCTTGGGCTTGCGGCGGCGGGGTTTCTCGCCCCGCTCTCGCTACTCGTGCCAGCATTCTCACTCCCCGGCGGTCCACCGGAGGTCGCCCTCCGGCTTCGCCCCCCCGGGGAAGCTCCCCTACCACTAAATGATTTAGTCCGCCGCTTCGGCGCCATGCTTAGCCCCGTGTATTGTCGGCGCATGTCCACTCGACCAGTGAGCTGTTACGCACTCTTTGAATGCATGGCTGCTTCTAAGCCAACATCCTGGTTGTCGCGCGCAGCTTAGCCCACGCGCTCTGACTCGCGGCCTCTCGGCCGCCGCCGTTCGGAGTTTGGTCCGCTTCGGTAGGCTGCGAGGCCCCCTCGGCGGTCCAGTGCTCTACCGGCGGCGGCTAACGGCCGCGGCTAGCCCTAAAGCTATTTCGGGGAGAACGAGATATCTCCGGGTTTGATTGGCCTTTCACCCCTATCCACGGGTCATCCCCTCCGTTTTCAACCGAAGTGGGTTCGGCCCTCCACAGGGTCTTACCCCTGCTTCAGCCTGCCCATGGATAGCTCACCCGGCTTCGCGTCTGCGCCCGGCGACTCAATCGCCGTCTTAATGACTCGCCTTCGCTGCGGCTCGCTTCTGAGCTGAACCTCGCCGCCGGACGCAACTCGCTGGCTCATTCTACAAAAGGCACGCCGTCACACCGCATGGGTGCTCCGGCTGCTTGGGGGCGCACGGTTTCAGGTGCTCTTTCACTCCCCTCTCGGGGTGCTTTTCACCTTTCCCTCACGGTACTTGTTCGCTATCGGTCATGGGAGAGTGCTCAGCCTTGGAGGGTGGTCCCCCCTGCTTCGGACCGGGTTTCACGTGCCCGGCCCTACTCGGGGACGCGCCTCGGAGGCCACACGGATCCGCGTACGGGGCTCTCACCCGCTGCGGCCGGCCTTCCCATGCCGTTCCGCTTCCGTGTGGCTTTGCGACTCCGCCCGAGAGAGCAGGCTCTCGGGATGGCTCGCCCCGCAACCCCCGCGCAGCAACGCCCTGTCGCTTGCACGTGCGCGGGTTTGGGCTTCGGTCCGGTTTCGCTCGCCGCTACTCCCGGAGTCTCGGTTGATTTCCTTTCCTCGGGGTACTTAGATGTTTCAGTTCCCCCGGTTGCCTCCTCGCACCGTATTCTATTCGGGTGCGGGTAGCAGGGCATGACCCCTGCTGGGTTCCCCCATTCGGGAATCCCCGGATCGAAGGCCGTTTGCGCCTCCCCGGGGCTTATCGCAGCTTGCCGCGCCCTTCTTCGGCTTCCCATGCCAAGGCATCCGCCGTGCGCCCGCGGTATCTTCTTCCCGCGGTCCCGGGGG
>SFOH01000105.1 GCA_004552485.1 Bacteroidales bacterium
ACTCCTTAACGGCGGCAAGACGGCCGAGGAGGCGGAGAAGCGTCTTGCCGGTTTGGAGCAGCGACTGAAATCTGCGCTTCTCTGGGCGGACGATACCTCGCGCGCGCCCGCGCGGCCGAACCCGGAAAGCGTTGACACAACAGGAAAAAACGAGTATAATAAAACCGCAGAGGCGACACCGGAGAGTGCCGAGGCCAGCCCCGAACTGCAAGACGTAATGGATCGTCTGGCGAAGGGTGAGGACGTGAGCCTCGACGAGATTAACCGGACGCCGGAGGTGGAGGAAGTCCACAGGCTGCCATCGACGAACACGGCGGACATCCACACACCAGAACGCGAGCAGCTGAGAACTCAGGTGCTGGAAGAGCTCTACAAGCGCGGCAGCTACTCCAGCGAAACGAACGACTACACCGGCGAGATCGCGCACGACCGGCGCATTGACATCGTGATCGGCGCACCGGCAGCGGGCAAATCGTCCGTTCTGGTGAACCCGCTTTCCGAGCAGCACAAATCCCGCGTGATTGACAGCGACGACGCGAAACAGCTTTTGCCTGAGTATAACAAAGGCAAGGGCGCCAATAATGTGCATCGGGAGAGTTCTGGCATCCGGGATAAGCTGAAGCAAATCGCCATGACCCGAGGCGAAAACATCGTCTGGCCGACCGTCGGCGATAAGCTGAATAAGCTGTTGGCCGACATTCAGACGATGAAGGATAACGGCTATTCGGTGTATCTGCACTTGAACGAGCTGCCTGCGGGCAAAGCGACCGGACGTGCGCTGGGGCGCTACCTTTCCGAGGGGCGCTTTGTTGACCCGGAGATTGTGTTGAAAGTCGGGGATAAGCCGACACAGAATTACGAATACATTCGTCAGCAGGAGGGATTGATTGATGGATACTCGCACTACTCGAATGACGTCCCCCGAGGAGAAAAGCCAATCCTCATCGAACGTAGCTCCGAGACCCGGAGAGACGTGGGGAGCGTTCTTCGCGAGACTGACGCCGGAGGAGCTGAGCGACTGGTACGACCCGACGATCTCGGAAGCAGAGCTGGACGAGGCGTTCGGGACGCCGTACGAGGAACTGTACAAGAAGATAACGGGCGAGGAACTGCCCGAAACAGCGAAACCGGGGACTCAGGGAGAACTCTGGAAGGAGATCGCGGAAGAGGGGTACGACAGTCTGGACGGTCTCTGGGAGATGCGAGCGAAAAAGAAGCGGGCGCAGGCGGAAGCCGCTACAGCATCGACAGCACCGATTATCGAGGACGGGAAGACGCTGGACGAACTGGTGATTTATTATCGAAAACTAACGCCTGAAATCCGAGCCAAAGCCGCAGAGCGTGGTACGCCAGACCTCGGTTTGAGCGAAACGACCGATTATGCAGCCTACTCTCAGGCGCTGGATGCTGCGCGCACGGCGAACCGCAACGGTGCGATGGTGGACCCGCAGAGCGTCGATGGGCTGACCGAGAGCGGCGCGCGTACCTTCCTGAACGGAGACGGTACCGCTGGCGTCGCAGTGGAGCGCGACGGCAACATTGTCGGCGTGTTCAAGCATCCGAGTAATCGCGTAGGGTATGCCGCATATGACCTTCTGCTCAACGCTCTCGCAAACGGCGGCAATCATCTGGACTGTTATGTGCTCCAGCCAGACGTCAGTACTCGCAACCTCGGGGATATCTACTCGCAGCTCGGTTTTGAGCCGGTGGCGTATCTCCGGTTCAACCGCGAAGAGGCTGACCCGGACTGGGACTATGCGTCGTTCGGCGAGCCGGACGTGGTGATGTGGGTGCACAACGGCGATTCGGTTGAGACGGTTGCGGAGCGTATCGGCGACTACCACTACTACTCGCCGGAGGAAATCCGCGAGACTTGCAAAGAGTTTACCGACTTCGGGTGATCTTCGGTATTCGGTTGGTAACTTTTCTGAGCAGGTCGATCTTGCTCTGGCCGGGAAGTGGGGGCGCTACAACGCGCTCTACGTCGGCGAGACATCTCCGCTGATGGAGCAGCTCGGCATGAAACAGCTACCTGTGCTGATGACGACGGCGCATTTGCAAAACATCGTCGCGGAGAAAGATGCACGTAAGCCACGGCAGCACGGCCTTTCGGTAGATCAGGTGAAATCCTTGGGAGACATTCTGTCCGACCCGGTGATGGTTCTGGACTCCATGAGCAGAGACGACGCGGTTGTTTTCGTGTCCGATCAGGTAGACCCGGACGGACTGCCGATTGTAGCCGTTATCCGACCGAACGGGACCGGTGTCTATGAAATGACCCGGCAGCCGGCGAATTTTTTGCTGAGCATGTACGGCCGCGAAGGATTTAACGATTTCATCGACAAGGCCGCGCAACGGGATAAGATTCTGTACATAAACAAAGAAAAGAGCCAGACGCTGTTTGGTGATGCGGGCGTACAATTCGCCACGGGCCTCAACAACGCTGACTCTAATGGAATCTTACACCAGAGCCGAAACGTTGTCAAGAGTGAATCTGAGGAACGCTTTGCGCTGGACCCAGACACGGAAAAGCGCCTGACGAGTATCTTCGACAGCGAAGACTTTCAGGGGTTCCTCAACGACTTCTACTCCGGTTATGGCGCTGCGGCGACCGACAATACGGTTACGGCCACTGGCGGGCAGCGCGTGTCCCGCGTGCGGTCGAATACGCTGGAGCAGACGCGCAGAGAACGGGCCGCGAGCG
>SFOH01000017.1 GCA_004552485.1 Bacteroidales bacterium
CCTCTCCGCTGCCCCTCGACTTGCATGTGTTAAGCCTGTCGCTAGCGTTCATCCTGAGCCAGGATCAAACTCTTCGTTGTTGTTTATCTTGTCTTTTTTTTCTTTTTCTTGCAAAAAAGCAAAAAACCAAGACGTCTGTCTTTGTTTATTTGCCTTCACGGCTCCGCGTGCGCTCTCTTTCGAGACGTCGCTGCGGGTCGCTCCGGCCTTTTGCCAGACTGCCTGTTTGTGTCCGTTTCGGTCAGGATGACTCTGTGATTTACTTGGTAGGAAATTGACAGAGATGGCATCGCGGCCCGTGGGCCGCGCCTTCTTGTCTCTTGTACTACTTCGTCTTTATCTATTGTAAATTTTTCAATGTTCTATGTAGCGTTTGCAAAGTTACGGCGTTTTTTCTTACCAGCCAAATATTTCGGCATTATTTAACACATTTTAACATTGGGACGGAGGGTGAAATCGGGCGAAAGCGAGGGTAACGAGCTGAGGGAGTGGACGCTACGCGTCCAAGAAATTGTTCACGGCTTTTTGGGCTTTAACACAAGGGGACCCAAAGCCGCAGGCTTTGGGCACGGTGCACCGCCGCGAAGGGGAGGCGGCGAGCGGGGCAGAGCGCGGGAGCGAGGCGGCGCGGAGAGCCGGGGCGGCCCGGACACGATGGAGCGGCGCGAGGGGAGGCGGGGAGAGGGGGTTGCGAGATTGGAAGTTTTATAGTAAATTTGCAGGTGCGTTGCACGAGCGGGCGAGGAACGCCCCGGGTGTTGGCGACGCGTTTAATGTTTTTTCCTTGCTAAGTTTTTTATTCCTATGTATATGAATCGTTTTTTGAAGGGTATTCTGATTGCTGCCATAGCGGTTGTTCCGGCTGTTGCGGGAGCGACGGGGCAGAATGAGAATGTGGCGGCCGTCAAGGTTGCCGCCTGCGACCGCGCGGACTTGCCGGGCGTGAACTTCCACGATATGGCCCGCGACACTGTCCGCATCACGGAGCTGCTGAAGAAGGGCCTGAGAGAGGACACGCGCACTCCGGGGCAGATGGTGGCGCTGATGGGCCGCGAATTTCTGGGTACGCCCTACGTGGCGCATACGCTGGAGGGAAGCACGGAGCTGCTTCGCGTGAATCTCGACGAGCTGGACTGCTCGACGTTTATGGAGACGGCTGTTGCGCTGGCGATGACTGTCAACGAGCGTCGCAGCAGCTGGCATGACTATCTGAGAAATCTGGAGCGCATCCGCTATCGCAGCGGTGTGATGGACGGCTATGCCTCGCGTCTGCACTATGTTGCCGACTGGGTCAGCAACAATGTCTACCGCGGCAATGTGCTGGATGCGGCGCTGCTGTTTCCGGACACTGACTATATGGTGAAGACTATCGACTTCATGAGCGAACACCGCAACCTGTACCCGGCGCTGGCCGACTCGGCGACGCTCGAGGCCATCAAGCACGTTGAGAACGGTTATGTGAACCACCGTTTTCCGTACATCAAGGCGTCGAGGCTGGGTCGCCGCGACGTGATGGCGTCGTTCCGCGATGGCGACATGGTGGCATTCATGACGAACATGCGCGGGCTTGACGTTTCGCACTGGGGCATTGTGGTGCTGGACAGCGACGGCGTTCCGCACGTGATGCACGCGTCGAGTTCCGGGGGCAAGGTTGTGCTGACGGACGGTTCTCTCGCCGACTTCGTGAAGCGCAACGGCTATCCGGGCGTGCGCGTTCTGCGCCTGCGCTGAGGCTCATCCCCCCCCCGAAAAAATACATGCAGCCCGTCCCCCGAGACACTCGGAGGACGGGCCATTCTTTTTAGCTAACAGTTGATTAAGGGCGGGTTATTTCACCGTGACGGTGTTGGAGGTGGAATCGGGGATGACGATGGTCTCGGAGGGGATGGTCACGCCGGGCAGGGCCGACTTTGAGTTGCCCTTGTGTGAGCGTTTGTCTTCCTTTCCCTTGATTTCGAACGTGCCCCAGATGCACACGACGTCGACTTCTTCATTGTCGTCATTATAGATGATCATGTTGGTGATTTTGCCGTCTTCACCGACGTTGCCGTAGATGATGTTTTTCTCTTCACCGTCGTCGTTAATCATGAGTTCTTCGATGTTGTTCTTGGCGACATAATCGTTGAGGATTGTCCGTACCTGGGGGAGATACTTTTTGTTATCGACCTGCACCACCTCGATGCCCTTGAGGCCGTCGAGTGATTTGACGGGCATACGGCTGGAGAGGTTGTTGACGACGGCGGGCGTGCGGGCCATGTTCAGCAGCGCCTTGGAGATGTAGGTTTTCTCAACGCCCTCGGCGCCGGGCAAGTCTTTGAAAATGCGCGTCTGGGCGCAGGTATTCAGGCCAATCATCAGGCAAAGGGCCAGGAGAAGAGATTTAATTGTTTTCATCTTGCAGTAGGTTTATTGTTTTTAATATGAGTTCGGTTTTGCGGATGGAGTTGTCGGTCGAGACGCTGACGTTGGCCACGGAGAGGTTCAGGAGCGTGGTTGCATTATTGATGTGGCGGGCAACGTCGGCGACGGCGCGGTCAGAGCCGCTGCGGACGACTTGGTCAACTTTATCGAGAGAATGAGAGAGGATGCGGGCGGCCTCCTCGGCATCGGCCTCCCGGTAGCCGTAATCCGTGGGCTTCGGCATGCGGACATTAGCCCGTGGCGCGCGTTTGGGGACGGCGGGAGCTTCGGCGGCGACGGCGGGAGCTTCGACCGGCTCCTCGGTTTCGACGGCGATGGGGGTGGAGCTCTCCGTGTTCGCCGGGCTCATCATTGCCATTGGAGCGGAGGCGGAGTCTCTGCCGCCGAGGTTGACTTCGAGCTCTTTGGGCGTGCCCACGCGGAACAGGAGAGCCAGGCATGCGGCGACGGCGGCGGCCCCGGCGACATAGCGCGTCACCCGGATGAAGCGTTTTCGGCGACGCGCCTGCGCTGTGGCAATGGCCTTATCGACGGCGCGGTCGGCCTCCTCGGCGTCGACGGCGGGGACACTGCCCATGGCGCGGAATATCTGCGCGTCGGGGCGAAGGTCGGCGGGGATGTCGGCAGTAGGCGTGGCGCAGAAGCAGTCGATGAGGCGCTGCTCGTCGGCGGCGGTGGCGCTGCCGTCGTACCACTTCTCAAGCAGTGCGCGAACCGCGTCGGCATCTGTGTTATGTATGGCTTCGTTGTTCATAAATCGGGAGTGAGAGAGGAGAATTATGTCTATGTTTTTTGAGTCAGAGTTGGGAGAGAATTTCGCGAAGGCGCCGGCGTCCGCGGGAGAGAATCTGCCGCACGTTTCCCTCGGAGTAGCGTCCGGTCTCGGCAATCTCGGCGGAGGAGAAGCCCCGCATACTCATTCGGACGACCGTGCGCTGGGGCTCGGGGAGGAGGTTGACGGCCATGCGCACGCGCTCGAGGTCGGTGTTCGAGTCGGCGCCGGCGCTGTCGGGCATCTCCGCGATTTCGGTGTCGGAATAGACCGACCGGTGGTGTGAGCGGATGAGCGTGATGCAGCGGTTGCGGACGGCGGCGATGCAGAGGGCCTGCGGCGAGTGCGAGATTTCAATGTCGCGGCGCCGTTCCCAAAGCGAGACCACCGTGTCCTGAACAGCGTCGGCGGCTGCCGGCATGTCGCCGTCCAACATCCGTGCTGCTACGGCGAGCATCTGCGAATAGAGGGGCAAAATCTGTTCTTTGAAACGCTGGGAATTCATCTTTGGGGTTTGGCTTTCATCTATAAGACGCGAAAAGGGCGGCTTTGTGACACGCGCCGGCGAATTTTTTTCAGAAAAAGTTTCTGTGGGGGTCGGGCGGCAGTGCACGCCCCCACAAAATAACGGTGCCCGCATCAACTGCGAGCACCGCCCATGAAAAAACTAATTCTGATCACGCCCTATGGCGTGCTGTGTATGCTTAGTCCTGAGGCATTTTGGTCTTCTTGCCGTAGCCGTAACGGGCCTCTGAGCCGAGCTGCTCTTCGATGCGGAGGAGCTGGTTGTACTTGGCCATACGGTCTGAGCGAGAAGCGGAACCAGTCTTGATCTGACCGGCGTTGGTGGCAACGGCGATGTCAGCGATGGTAGCGTCCTCGGTCTCGCCTGAGCGGTGAGAGATGACGGCAGTGTATTTGTTGCGCTGAGCGAGCTCAACGGCGCGGAGGGTCTCGGTGAGTGAACCGATCTGGTTAACCTTGACGAGGATTGAGTTGGCGCAGCCGAGTTCGATGCCTTTTTCGAGGTATTTGACGTTGGTGACGAAGAGGTCGTCGCCGACGAGCTGGCAGCGGTCGCCGATGAGGTCGGTTAGAATCTTCCAGCCGTCCCAGTCGCCTTCGGCCATGCCGTCCTCGATTGAGTCGATGGGATATTTCTCGACGAGCTCCTGGAGGAACTTGGCCTGCTCGGCAGAGGTGAGCTTGGGAGCATCGGCACCCTGTTTCCAGGTGTAGTCGTAGAGACCGTCTTTGTAGAATTCGGAAGAAGCGCAGTCGAGGCCGATGGTGACGTCCTTACCGGGCACGTAGCCGGCGAGCTCGATGGCTTTGATGATTACGTTGAGGGCGTCTTCGGTGCCGTCCAGAGTGGGAGCGAAACCGCCTTCGTCGCCGACAGCCGTCGAGAGGCCGCGGTCTTTGAGCACTTTCTTGAGGTTGTGGAAGACCTCGGTGCCCATGCGGATGCCCTCATGGAAAGAGGTGGCGCCGATGGGGCGAATCATGAACTCCTGGAAGCAGATGGGGGCGTCGGAGTGAGCGCCGCCGTTGATGATGTTCATCATGGGCACGGGGAGCACGTAGGTGTTGCAGCCGCCGATGTATTTGTAGAGGGGGAGGTCCAGGTAGTCGGCAGCAGCCTTGGCGACGGCGAGTGAAACGCCGAGGATGGCGTTGGCGCCGAGGTTCGACTTGGTGTCGGTGCCGTCGAGTTCGATCATGGCGGTGTCGATGCCGACCTGGTCGAGGGCGTTCATGCCGACGAGACGCTCGGCGATGGGGCCGTTGACGTTGGCAACGGCTTTGAGGACGCCTTTGCCCATGTAGCGTTTTTTGTCACCGTCGCGGAGCTCGAGGGCCTCGTTCACGCCGGTAGAAGCGCCGGAGGGGACAGAAGCGCGGCCGAAAGCGCCGCTTTCGAGGGTTACGTCAACTTCAACGGTGGGGTTGCCGCGGCTGTCAAGCACTTCTCGGCCAACAATTTTCTCGATTTTCATATTGTATTGTGTTAAAAGGGGTTAGTTGTAAGTTTTTGGTTATGGAACAGTGTTGCGATTCCAGGTACAAAGGTACAGAAAATGTGTGGAATACACGCTAAAAAAACGCTAAAAAATGTTGCTGAAACGCGCAAAATGTCAGAAAAGGCGGTCTGCAGGGGCAAAAATCAGCGTCAGCCGCCCTTTTCGGGGCGGCTGACGGTGTCTTTCTCTGACTTTTCAGAGTAAGGATTTATGCTGCGGCTGGTTCCGCGGGGGCGGAATTATTCTGCTGCGGGAGCCTCAGCTGCGGGAGCCTCGGGGGCAGCGGCGGCTGAAGATTTCTTTCGTGAGCGGCGGGTGGCCTTCTTGGCGGGAGCGTTCTTGTCCTTGAGCATAGCCTCGTTGTAGTCGACGAGCTCGATGAAGCAGGTCTTGGCGTTGTCGCCCAGACGGTTGCCCATCTTCAGGATACGTGTGTAGCCGCCGGGACGGTCGGCGATTTTCTGTGCCACGCCGTTGAAGAGTTCCTTGATGGCCTCTTTGTTCTGGAGGTAAGAGAAGACGAGGCGGCGGTTAGCCATGGTGTCTTCTTTGGCACGGTTGATGAGGGGCTCGGCGTAAACGCGGAGAGCTTTTGCCTTGGCCAGGGTGGTGACAATGCGTTTGTGCATGATCAGCGAGATGGTCATGTTGGCAAGAAGGGCGTCGCGATGAGCTTTTGTACGGCCGAGGTGGTTGAATTTTTTATTGTGTCGCATCGTGATTTATTCTTTGTCTAATTTGTATTTTGAGATGTCCATGCCGAAGGACAGGTTCAGGGAAGCCAGGAAATCATCGAGTTCGGTGAGGCTCTTTTTGCCGAAGTTGCGGAACTTGAGCAGGTCGGTCTTGTTGAATACGACGAGTTCGCCGAGGGTCTCGACTTCGGCGCTCTTGAGGCAGTTGAGTGCGCGGACGGAGAGGTCCATGTCGGCAAGCTTCGTCTTGAGGAGCTGGCGCATGTGGAGCACTTCTTCGTCGAACTCGTTCTCGTCCTTCTGCTCGTCGTTCTCGATGGAGATTTTCTCGTCGGAGAAGAGCATGAAGTGGTAGATGAGGATACGGGCTGCTTCTTTGAGGGCTTCCTTGGGGTGGATTGAGCCGTCGGTGGTGATTTCGAGGGTGAGTTTGTCGTAGTCAGTCTTCTGGTCTACTCGGAAGTTTTCAATGGTGTACTTGACATTCTTGATGGGGGTGTAGATCGAGTCGATGGCGATGGTCTGGATGTCGGCGTCAGGGATTTCCTGTTCGTCGGCGGGGGTCCAGCCGCGGCCCTTGTTGATTGTCAGTACGATTGTGAAACTTGCACCGGGATCCAAGTGACAGATTACCAGGTCAGGGTTGAGGACCTGGAACCCGGAGAGCGCTTTGCTGATGTCGCCGGCAGTGAAGACTTCCTGGCCGGAGACGGTGATTGTGGCTTTCTCGAAATCAGTGCACTCCACGGTTTGTTTGAGGACCACTTTCTTGAGGTTGAGGATGATGTTAGCCACATCTTCCTTAACGCCGGGGATGGTATCGAACTCATGTTTAACGCCGTCGATGCGGATCGAAGAGATAGCGTAACCCTCGAGGGCCGAGAGAAGTACGCGACGCAGGGCGTTACCCACGGTGATGCCATAGCCGGGTTCCAGGGGCTTGAACTCAAACTTGCCGAAGTAGTTGTTGGCTTCGAGCATGAGCACTTTGTCGGGTTTTTGGAATGCTAATATAGCCATGGATCTGGTTGGTGTTAATGATTATTTGGAGTAGAGCTCCACGATGAGCTGTTCCTTGATGTTTTCGGGGATGTCCTCGCGGGCGGGGACGTGGAGGAACTTACCGGCTTTCACGGTCTCGTCCCACTCAATCCAGGGATACTTGGTGTGGTTGAAACCGGCGAGAGCGTCGCCGATGACTTCCAGTGATTTGGACTTCTCGCGGACGCCGACAACGTCGCCGGGCTGAACCTGATAGGAGGGAATGTTCACGACGGCACCGTTGACGGTGACGTGGCGGTGGAGCACCAGCTGGCGGGCGGCGGCACGGGTGGGAGCCACGCCCAGGCGGTAAACTACGTTGTCGAGACGGCTCTCGAGCAGCTGCAGGAGGATTTCACCGGTGATACCCTTCATTGAAGAAGCCTTCTCGAAGAGGTTGCGGAACTGTTTCTCGAGCACGCCGTAGGTGTATTTGGCTTTCTGCTTCTCACGGAGCTGGATGCCGTACTCGGAGGTTTTGCGACGGCGGTTCTGGCCGTGCTGGCCGGGGGGGAAGTTGCGTCTCTGGAGCACTTTGTCCGGGCCGAAAATGGGCTCGCCGAATTTACGGGCGATTTTGGTTTTTGGACCTGTATATCTTGCCATTTTTTATCAATCAGTTTGTTTGGAGTGAGCTGTTTCCGAAGGTGTCCGTGCCGCTCCGTTCCGGGCGTCGGCCACAGGGGGTGGGCCGGCGGCGGGGGAGAATCCCTTGTGACGCTCTGACGGGGGTTGCCTGCGGGGCTTTATGCAGCCGCGACCATAGAGAGGTGATTTACGTATGGTCTTTGTGCCGGGCGGGCCGGGCCGTCGAGAGCTGTGTCAGTGTGCGCTGTTGTGCGCTGCTGGCACGAAGGCTTTGGTTTCTGGTCCCGCCGTGGGGCCTCGGAGGCCGGGGGCGGGGTTGTCACTTCAGTTGGTGGTTTGGGTTGATTAATTTACTAAAAGAGGGGTTGCTGAAAGCAGGAGTGAATGGGGTCTCAGTCGGGGGTGCGACGGCGCCGGGGGCGTCTGCGACGCGGGGCGGCGTTGACCGGGTTCACTGAATTGATATTAAACGCGGCGGCGTTTGGGAGGACGGCAGCCGTTGTGGGGCAGCGGAGTGACGTCGATGATTTCGACAACTTCGATGCCGGCGCCATGGATAGTGCGGATGGCGCTCTCGCGGCCGTTACCGGGACCTTTGACATAAGCCTTCACCTTGCGCAGGCCCAGGTCGTAAGCGGTCTTGGCGCAGTCCTGAGCGGCCATCTGTGCGGCGTAGGGAGTGTTCTTTTTGCTGCCGCGGAAGCCCATCTTGCCGGCTGATGACCAGGAGATGACTTGTCCTTCTGAATTGGCGAGGCAGACAATGATGTTATTGAAAGATGAGTGAACGTGAAGCTGTCCTTCGGCGGACACTTTGACGTTTCTCTTCTTAGCTGCAACTGTTTTTTTTGCCATATCGGGTGGTTAATTTTTTTATTTAGTAGCTTTTTTCTTGTTGGCAACGGTCTTCTTGCGGCCTTTGCGGGTGCGGGCGTTGTTCTTGGTGGACTGGCCGCGTACGGGCAGGCCGTTGCGGTGACGGATGCCGCGATAGCAACCGATGTCCATGAGACGTTTGATGTGGAGCTGGATCTCGGAGCGCAGGTCGCCCTCGACTTTATAGTCGTTGCCGATGACTTCGCGCACGGCGGCGGCTTCGGCGTCTGTCCAGTCCTGTACTTTCTTGTTTACGTCCACGCCGGCCTTCTCCAGGATTTTCTTTGCGGAGCTGCGGCCGATGCCATAGATGTAGGTCAAGGCGATTTCACCTCTTTTGTTCTGGGGGAGGTCAACTCCCACTATTCGTACTGCCATATTCTATGATGGTTCTTTGTCTTAACTGTCCGCTGTGGCGGAACGGTTATCCTTGACGTTGTTTGTATTTGGGATTCTTTTTGTTAATCACGTAGAGGCGTCCTTTGCGGCGGACTATTTTGGAGTCCGGGGTACGCTTTTTCACTGAAGCTCTTACTTTCATTTTCTTTTAGTATGTTTTGTTTGTTTTTTTATCATTTGTAACGGAAGGCGATGCGGCCTTTTGAGAGGTCGTAGGGTGACATTTCAACTTTCACTTTGTCGCCGGGGAGAATCTTGATGTAGTGCATTCTCATCTTGCCGGCGATGTGAGCGGTGATCTGGTGGCCGTTCTCGAGTTCGACGCGGAACATTGCGTTGGAGAGGGCTTCGATCACGGTGCCATCCTGTTCTATTGCTGCCTGTTTTGCCATTGTGTTATGCCTTGGGTTGGGGTAAAGGGTTTCTGACTGTGTTTTAGTTTTCTGTGGGGAAAAAAGAAGATGGGGCGGAGGGGTCGTCGGTGGCGGGGTTCAGAAGTATCTGTCTCCCATCACTTCCTTGACATACTTGAAGGTGGTCAGCGGCACGGCCTTTCCGTCGATGACCGCGAGGGTGTGCTCGAAGTGGGCGCTCGGCTTGCGGTCGCGGGTGCGGCATGTCCATCCGTCACTTTCAATGATGATGTTCTTGGACCCCATGTTGATCATGGGCTCGATGCAGAGGACCATCCCGTTGCGGATGACGGGGCCGATGCCCCGGCGGCCGTAGTTGGGGACGTCCGGTTCTTCGTGCATCTTGTGGCCTATTCCGTGGCCGCACATTTCGCGGACTACGGAGTAGTTGCGGTGTTCGCAGTATGTCTGAATGGCGTTGGCCACATCGCCGATGCGTTTGCCGGCGACGCAGGCCTCGATGCCCACATAGAGCGACTCTTTGGTGGTGCGGAGCAGGTCCATGACTTTGGGGTCGACTTCGCCGACGGGGAATGTGTAGCACATGTCGCCCATCCAGGTGTCTTTCTCGACCACGTTGTCAATGCCGATGATGTCTCCGTCGCGCAGGGTGTAGTTCGAGGGGAATCCGTGGACGACGGTTTCGTTGACCTCGATGCAGAGCGTGGCGGGGAAACCGCCGTATCCCAGACACGCCGGCCGGCCGCCATTGTCCATGATGTACTCACGGGCAATGGTGTCGAGGCGGCGGGTGGTGACTCCGGGCTGAATCCAGCGTGCGAGCTCGCCGAGCGTGCGGCTGATGAGATCGCAGGCGGGGCGCATGGCCTCTATTTCTTCCGGTGTCTTGAGATATATCATCTTTCTTTCTTGGGAAATTCGAGTCAGAGGGGTTTGAGGTTTTCCGGTTGGGGAAATCAGTAAGCGGAGCCGGTTGTGCGGCCTTTGATTTTGCCGTCCTTCATCAGGCCGTCATAATGGTGCATCATCAGGTGCGACTCGATCTGCTGGAGAGTGTCGAGCACAACGCCAACCATAATCAGCAGCGATGTGCCGCCGAAGAACTGTGCGAAGTTCTGGGAGATGTTGAGCAGACGCGCGAAGGCAGGGAGCACAGCCACGATTCCCAGGAAGATAGAACCGGGGAGGGTGATGCGGCTCATGATGAGGTCCAGATACTCGGCGGTTTTCTTGCCGGGTTTGACGCCGGGGATGAAACCGTTGTTGCGCTTCATTTCTTCGGCCATCTGGGTGGGACGCACGGTGATGGCGGTGTAGAAGTATGTGAAGGCGACGATGAGCAGGAAGAAGATGAAGTTGTAGGCGAAGGAGTTGATGTCGGTCAGCGAGGCCCAGAAGCCGTTGCCGCCGCTAGCGAAGCCGGCGAGGGTGACGGGGATGAACATGATAGCCTGGGCGAAGATGATGGGCATCACGCCGGCGGCGTTCACTTTCAGGGGGATGTACTGGCGTGCGCCGCCGTACTGGCGGTTGCCGACGATGCGCTTGGCGTACTGCACGGGCACTTTACGGGTGCCCTGGACGAGCAGGACGGCGCCGACGGTGACGGCGAGCAGCAGAATCATCTCAACCACGAACATCACGAGACCGCCCTGGCCTGAAGCGCCGGGGAGACGGTTTGTGAACTCGAAGAGCAGAGCGTTCGGGAGGCGTGCCAGGATGCCGACGAGGATGATGAAGGAGATGCCGTTTCCGATGCCGCGGTCAGTGATGCGCTCGCCCAGCCACATGATGAACATGGAGCCGGCGGCGAGGATGACGGTCATGAAGACGACGCTCCAGAAGCCGAACGAAACCTGAGCCTGATACTGGAGGTTGACCAGATAAGCCGGGGCCTGGAGCAGCAGGATGAGCACTGTCAGGTAGCGGGTGTACTGGTTGAGTTTCTGACGGCCGCTTTCGCCCTCGCGCTGCATCTTCTGGAAGCTGGGGAGCACCATGCCGAGCAGCTGGATAACGATGGATGCCGTGATGTACGGCATGATACCGAGTGCGAATACGGAAGCCTGTGAGAAGGCACCGCCGGAGAACATGTCCAGCAGCTGCATCATACCGGTTTTGTTGGTGAAGCTCTGCATCGCGAGGATGTCAGAGGGGGATACGCCGGGGAGGACTACAAAGCAGCCCAGGCGGTAGATAAGCACCAGCAGACACGTGATGAGCAGGCGCTTGCGCAGTTCCTGGATTGTCCAGATGTTTTTAAGGGTTTCGAAAAATCTCATGATTGGTTATACTTTTTGGATTGAACCTCCGGCGGCCGTGATGGCCTCCTCGGCTTTTTTGGAGAATGCGTTGGCTTCAACAGCGAGGGCGGTGGTCAGAGCACCGTTTGCCAGAATCTTGACAAGTTCCGAGCGGTTGATGAAGCCTGCGGCGCGCAGTTCTTCAATGCCGATTTTCTGGAGGTTCTTGGCCTCGGCGAGGGCCTGGAGGGTGTCCAGGTTGACGGCCTTGTAGGCCACGCGGTTGATGTTCTTGAAGCCGAACTTGGGCAGACGGCGCTGGAGGGGCATCTGGCCGCCTTCAAAGCCGATTTTGCGTTTGTAACCGGAGCGTGACTTTGCGCCTTTGTGACCGCGCGTTGATGTGCCGCCTTTGCCTGAGCCGGGTCCGCGGCCGATGCGTGTTTTGGTCTTAACTGAGCCGACGGCGGGTTGTAAATTACTTAAATCCATGTTTCGTAATGTCTTTATAGGTTAACTGCTCGTTCAGGCTTTGGCAACTTCAACGAGGTGGTGTACTTTTTTTATCATACCCATGACAGAGGGGGTGTCCTCTTTGACCACGGTGTGGTGCATTTTCTTGAGGCCGAGGGCGTCAAGGGTGCGCTTCTGAACTGCGGGGCAGTTGATGCGGCTTTTTATCTGTGTGATTTTGATCTGTGCCATTTTCTTTTGCGTAGGGGTTTTTAAGCTTGTGCGCCGGGGCGGTGCCGGCCGGGGTTACCGCGCGGTGGCCGCTGTGGTCGCACTCATTGAATCATTCTTGGGGATTAGCCGTGGAAAACCTGCTCCACGCTGATGCCGCGGTTCTGGGCAACCTGAGCGGGTGAGCGCATTTCACCGAGGGCGGCAATGGTGGCTTTTACGAGGTTGTGGGGGTTTGACGAGCCTTTCGACTTGGCCAGCACGTCAGTGACGCCGACGCTCTCGAGCACTGCGCGCATGGCGCCGCCGGCTTTCACACCGGTACCGGTCGAGGCGGGTTTCAGCAGGATGCGTGAGCCGCCGAATTTGGCGAACTGCTCGTGGGGGATGGTGCCTTTGTGAACGGGCACGCGGATAAGGTTTTTCTTGGCTGCCTCAACGCCTTTGGCGATGGCGGCCTGAACCTCGTTGGCTTTGCCGAGGCCCCAGCCTACGATGCCGTTCTCGTTGCCGACAACGACGATGGCGGCGAAGGTGAAGGCGCGTCCGCCTTTGGTGACTTTGGTGACGCGGTTGATGGCTACGAGGCGATCCTTGAGCTCAAGGTCGCTGGTTGATTTTACTCTGTTGTTCTTTGCCATGGTGATGTATCAGAATTTGAGTCCGCCTTCGCGTGCAGCGTCAGCAAGTGATTTAACGCGACCGTGGAAGAGGTATCCGTTGCGGTCAAAAACAACACTCTCGATGCCTGCGGCCTGTGCCTTCTCGGCGATGGCTTTGCCAACGGCGGCGGCAATCTCGCACTTTGTGCCATTGGCCTCGAGGCCCTTGGAGGATGCGCTGGCCAGGGTCTTGCCTGCCAGGTCATCGACCAGCTGCACGTAAATCTGTTTGTTGGAGCGGAAGACGGTCATACGCGGGCGTTGAGCGGTGCCGCTGATTTTGCCGCGGATGCGTGTCTTGATTTTGTTTCTTCTCTGTATTTTAGTTATCATTGTCTCGTAGATTTATTGGTTATTTTGCACTGGCTGACTTACCGGACTTGCGGCGAATCTGCTCGCCCACGAACTTGATACCTTTGCCCTTGTAAGGCTCGGGCTTGCGCAGGCTGCGGATCTTGGCGCATACCTGGCCGATGAGCTGCTTGTCAGCGCTCTCCAGGATGATCAGCGGGTTCTTGTTACGCTCTGACTTGGCCTCGACTTTGATCTCGGGCGGAAGTTTGATATAGATGGCGTGGGAGAAGCCCAGGGCAAGCTCCAGAACCTGGCCGGTGGCGGTGGCGCGGTAACCTACGCCGACGAGCTCCATCTCTTTCTTGTAGCCCTCGGATACGCCCACAACCATGTTGTGGATCAGGGCGCGGTAGAGGCCGTGCTGGGCGCGGTGCTCGCGGTCGTCGCTGGGACGTTCTACGATGATATGGTTGTCTTCTACTTTCACAGTGATGTCGTCATGTACGGTCTCACTGAGCTGGCCTTTGGGGCCTTTCACTGTTACGGTGTTACCATCAACAGTCACTGTCACTCCGGCGGGAATGGCGATGGGGGTCTTTCCTATTCTTGACATAATGTTTTCCTCCTTTTGTTGATTAGTAAACGTAGCATAATACTTCGCCGCCGATCTTCTCTTCGGCAGCTTTCTTGTTGGTCATCACGCCCTTGGAGGTGCTGAGGATGGCGATGCCGAGTCCGTTGAGCACGCGGGGCATGTCTTTGTAACCGGTGTACTGGCGCAGGCCGGGGCGCGACACGCGCTTCAGGCCGGCGATGGCGTTGACACGGTCAGCGTTGTCGTACTTGAGGGCGATTTTGATGGCGCCGGCGGGGGTGCCGTTCTCAACAAACTTGTAGTTGAGGATGTAGCCCTGTTCGAAGAGAATCCTTGTGATCTCTTTTTTCAAGTTTGAGGCGGGAATCTCCACAACACGGTGGTTGGCTTTGATTGCGTTTCTCAATCTTGTGAGGTAATCTGCAATGGGATCTGTCATTTGTTTTGTTTTTTAAATTGATTGGGACCAGCCCAACAATATTTAATAATCTCTCTTTCAGTCACTTTTACGTCACGGAGGCCGGAGAGAGGCAGACGGCTGTTCCGTTTCGACGGGGCCCCGCGTGAGCGCGCGTCGCAGGGGCGCGACACATCGTTGGGATGAGAAGCAGGCCGGAGGTCGGTGGCCGGCACTCTTTGCGAGGCTGTCGCTGCGGGGATAATTCCCTGGCAGTCAGACACGTAAAGGGCGGCACCGTTGGGCCCGCTGAGCACAATACCCGGCGGCCTGGGGCCTTCCGGGGCGGAGTTCACGGATGGCTCGGGAGCCATTATGAACTGTTACGTAACGCGTTAACCGTGCAAAGGTACAACTTTTTTCTCATACTGCGTCTATGCCCGACAGCTAAAAGAGGCTAAAAAGGGCCAGCCGCCTCAACTTTTATGAATTTTTAACAATCAACCGCAGCGACTTATTGGTCTAATTGGTCTAATTGGTCTAATTGGTCCAAGAAGCCGAGGCGGGAGCCGAGGCCGCAGACGCAGCAGAGCGGCGCCGTCGGAGACGGGCCGCTCTGCTTATCGGGCATTCCTTTGGGGGAAATGTCTGTCTGTGGAGGGTTGGGGGCCGGTTACCAGCTGGCTTTCTTCACACCGGGGATGAGGCCGGCAGAGGCCATCTCGCGGAACTGGATGCGGGAGATGCCGAACTGACGGATGTAGCCTTTGGGGCGGCCGGTGATGGAGCAGCGGTTGTGCTTGCGGATGTATGAGGCGTTCTTGGGGAACTTCTGCAGCTGCTGGTAAATCTCATAGGCGCTCTCGCCTTCTTTGGCAAGTTCTTTGGCCTGGGCTTTGAGGGCGGCTTTGCGCTCTGCATAGAGTTTTACGAGGCGCTCGCGTTTTACCTCACGGGCTTTCATTGATTCTTTTGCCATGGCTTATGCGTTTTTAGCGTTTTTGAAGGGGAGTCCGAATTCTTTGAGCAGGGCGTAGCCTTCTTCGTCGGTGTTGGCGGAGGTGACGAAGGTGATGTTCATTCCCATGAGACGGTTGATGTTGTCGATGTTGATCTCGGGGAAGATGATCTGCTCTGTGATGCCGAGGGTGTAGTTGCCGCGGCCGTCGAGTTTGCCTTCGATGCCTTTGAAGTCACGGATACGGGGGAGAGCGACGCGGATGAGGCGCTCGAGGAACTCGTACATGCGCTCGCGGCGGAGGGTCACGCGCACGCCGACGGGCATCTTCTTACGGAGTTTGAAGTTGGAGATGTCCTTGCGTGAGAGTGTGGGGACAGCCTTCTGGCCGGTGATAGCGGTGAGCTCATTGACGGCGATGTCGATGAGTTTTTTGTCCTGTGTTGCGTCACCGATGCCCTGGTTGATGACAATTTTCTCCAGGCGGGGGACCTGCATGACGGTGGTGTATTTGAACTGTTTTTCAAGGGCGGGGACAATGCGCTCCTTGTAGTCCTTAAGCATTGTTGTGTTGCTCATTATTTGATCTCCTGTCCTGATTTTTTAGAATAGCGCACTTTCTTGCCGTTCTCTTCCTTGTAACCGACGCGGGTGGGTTTTCCGGATTTGGGGTCGATGAGTGCGAGGTTAGATAAGTTCACGGGTGCCTCCATCTTGACCAGGCCTCCCTGGGGGTGCTTGGCAGAGGGTTTGGTGGCCTTAGTGACAAAGTTGACACCTTCCACGATGGCGCGGCCTTTTGTACGGAGGACGCTGAGGACGCGGCCGGTTTTGCCGCGGTCATCACCGGCAAGGACGTAGACGTTGTCGCCTTTTTTGATGTTGATCTTGCTCATTTTGTTGTTGTTTTAGTGTGGTTGGTGTGGATGTCAGAGGACCTCGGGGGCCAGTGAGACGATTTTCATGTTGGTGGCGCGGAGTTCGCGGGCGACGGGGCCGAAGATGCGGGTGCCGCGGAGTTCGCCGGCGTTGTTGAGCAGGACGCAGGCGTTGTCATCGAAGCGGATGTAAGAACCGTCCTGGCGGCGGATTTCCTTTTTGGTGCGGACAACCACAGCCTTGGATACAGTGCCTTTCTTAACATCTGAGCCGGGCATGGCGGCTTTCACGGAGACGACGATGATGTCGCCTACGGAGGCGTAGCGACGGCCGGTGCCACCGAGTACGTGTATGCAGAGTACTTCTTTGGCTCCTGAGTTGTCAGCCACGTTGAGTCGTGATTCTGTCTGTATCATGGTTACTTGACTTTTTCAATGATTTCTACTAATCTCCATTTCTTGGTTTTGCTGAGGGGGCGTGTCTCCATCAGGCGGACGGTATCACCGACGCTGCACTCGTTGTTCTCGTCATGAGCGTGATATTTCTTGGTCTTGTTGACGAATTTGCCGTAGATGGGGTGTTTCTCTTTCCATTTGACGGCCACGGTGATGGTTTTGTCGCCTTTGTTGCTTGTGACAACCCCAGTGCGCTCTTTGCGTAAGTTACGTTTTTCTTCCATTTTGTGTTTTGGTGCGTTTTGGGTTATTTGTTGTTAAGCTTACGTGCATGGAGCTCGGTTTTTACGCGGGCGATCATGCGGCGGTCGGCGGTGATTTTGGCGGGGTTGTCAACGGGTGTTACGGCGTGTGTCGACACGAGCTGACGGTATTCCTTTTCCATGACGGCCAGGCGGTCCTGGAGGTCGGTGGTGGACATTTCTTTGATTTCTTCTTTTTTCATGTGGCTTCAGCTTTTAAACGTTCTGATTGGGGTCATAGTCGCGGCTGACCACAAATTTGGTTACCACGGGAAGTTTCTGAGCGGCCAGGCGCAGTGCTTCTTTGGCGATGTCGTAGCTGACGCCTTCGACTTCGATGATGATGCGTCCGGGGGTAACGGGAGCGACAAATCCTTCGGGCGAACCTTTACCTTTACCCATGCGGACCTCGGCGGGTTTCTTGGTGATGGGTTTGTCGGGGAAGATGCGGATCCAGATTTGTCCCTGACGCTGCATATAGCGTGTCACGGCGATACGGGCAGCCTCTATCTGACGGCCGGTAATCCACTTGCTCTCCAGGGTCTTGATGCCGAAGGAGCCGAACGCAAGCTGGTTGCCGCGCTGGGCAATGCCTTTCATGCGGCCTTTTTGGGCGCGGCGGAATTTTGTTTTCTTAGGTTGTAACATTGTTGTCTGTCAGTGTTGAGGTTTAACGATTTGTTTTGGCACCGCGACGGAAGCCGCCGCGACGGGGTGCGCCCTGTCCGTTTCTGCCTTCCTGCTTGGCGGCGGTGAACTGGGGAGCCAGGTCACGTTTGCCGTAAACCTCGCCGCGGCAGATCCATACTTTGACGCCGAGGACGCCTACTTTGGTGTGGGCTTCAACGAGGGCGTAGTCGATGTCTGCGCGGAGGGTGTGCAGGGGTGTGCGGCCTTCCTTGAACATCTCGGAGCGGGCGATTTCGGCGCCGTTGAGGCGGCCTGACACCTGAACTTTGATGCCTTCTGCGCCGGCGCGCATGGTGGAGGCAATGGCCATCTTGATGGCGCGGCGATAGGCGATCTTGCCTTCGATCTGGCGGGCGATGGTGCTGGCCACGATCATGGCGTCGAGTTCGGGGCGCTTAACCTCAAAGATGTTGATCTGCACGTCCTTGTCGGTGATTTTCTTGAGCTCTTCTTTGAGCTTCTCGACTTCCTGGCCGCCTTTGCCGATGATCAGGCCGGGGCGGTTGGTGCAGATGGTGATGGTGATGAGTTTGAGTGTACGCTCAATGACGATGCGTGACACTGAGCATTTTGCCAGGCGCACGTTCAGATACTGGCGGAGGCGTGAGTCCTCGAGGATTGTCTCGCCGTAGTTTTTGCCGCCGTACCAGTTTGAGTCCCAGCCGCGGATAACGCCCAAGCGGTTGCTGATAGGATTAACTTTCTGTCCCATGCTTTATTCCTGGTTTTTGTTGTTTTCGATTGTGTCTACGATGACTGTGACGTGGTTGGAGCGTTTGCGGATGCGGTAGCCGCGGCCATGGTCGGCGGTGCGCAGGCGCTTGAGCATCGGCGCGCAGTTGACGTAGATTGTGGAGATATAGAGCATTCCGCTCTCTGCTTTCTGCTCGTTCTTGGCCTCCCAGTTGGCGACGGCTGAACGGACGAGCTTCTCGAGCTTTGCGGCGGCCTCTTTGTTGGAGAACTTGAGGATGCCGAGTGCGCGGAAGACTTCTTTGCCGCGTACCATGTCAGCTACCAGGCGCATTTTGCGGGGAGAAGAAGGTATGTTCAGCAGTTTTGCGAAGGCAATCTTCTCAGCCTGCTCTTTCTTCTTGTCAGCTGATATTCTTTTTCTTTTACCCATTGTATTGAGTTGTTTTTTTTATCGTGGTGATTGTTGAGTTATATCCCGGTGCGAGACTTATTTTTTCTTGTTGCCGGCGTGACCACGGAAGGTGCGTGTGGGGGCGAACTCGCCCAGTTTGTGACCAACCATGTTCTCGGTGACGTACACGGGGATGAATTTGTTACCGTTATGGACGGCGAAGGTGTGGCCCACG
This sequence comes from Bacteroidales bacterium, assembly GCA_004552485.1. GTDB lineage: Bacteria > Bacteroidota > Bacteroidia > Bacteroidales > Muribaculaceae > CAG-873. Next base: position 18,612 of record SFOH01000017.1, read on the forward strand.
AATTCGGGGGCGATCATTGAGGCACGGGACCAGGTCTTGATGACTGATTTCTTGCCTGTGGCGTCCATGTCAGCGACTTTTTTCTCGAGTTTGACGCTGATAAACGGTCCTTTTTTTAATGAACGGCTCATATTGCTATTGTATTCAGATTACTTCTTTCTTCTTTCGATAATGTACTTTGAAGAGTGCTTCTTGGGCGCACGTGTCTTGAGACCCTTGGAGTAGAGGCCCTTGCGTGAGCGGGGATGTCCGCCTGACTGACGGCCTTCACCACCACCCATGGGGTGATCGACAGGGTTCATGACAACACCACGGTTGTGGGGGCGGCGTCCGAACCAGCGCGAGCGGCCGGCCTTGCCGGAGCTCTCGAGCATGTGTTCGGCGTTGCCGACGACGCCGATGGTGGCCTTGCAGGTGGCGAGGATTTTGCGGGTCTCGCCTGAAGGTAATTTGATGATAGCGTAGTTTCCTTCGCGGGAAACGAGCTGAGCCGATGTGCCGGCTGAGCGTGCCATGAAGGCACCCTGGCCGGGGCGTAACTCAATGCAGTGTATTACGGTACCGACGGGGATGGCGCTGAGAGGAAGGGCGTTGCCGACCTCGGGAGCTGCCTCGGGACCGCTCACCACGGTGGCTCCGACTTTCAGTCCGTTGGGAGCCACGATGTAAGCCTTTGCACCGTCGACGTAGTAGAGGAGGGCGATGTTGGCCGAGCGGTTGGGGTCATACTCGATGCTCTTTACTACGGCGGGTACTCCGTCTTTGTTTCTCTTAAAGTCAATTACACGGTACTTGCGTTTGTGGCCACCACCAAGGTAGCGGGTGGTGAGATGGCCTTCGGCGTTACGGCCGCCGGAGGCACGCTTTCCGACTGTAAGAGTTTTCTCCGGTGTTGTAGCAGTGATGGTACCTTTGAATACACCGATAACTTTGTGTCTTTGCCCGGGGGTTGTGGGCTTGAATTTTCTTACTGCCATTTGTTTATTCAGATATTGCTATAGAAGTCAATGTTCTGGCCCTCAGCAACGGTTACGAAGGCCTTTTTCCATTTGGCTGTGTTGCCGCGAAGCAGGCCGCTCTTTGTCCAGCGGTTTTTGTTCTTGGCGCGCACCACAGCGGTGTTGACGCGTACTACTTTCACGCCGTAGAGACTCTCAACGAGGTGGCGGATCTGGTTCTTGTCAGCGTCCGGGCTTACACGGAAGGTGTAGACCTGCAGGCGGTCCTGCAGGCGTGTGGCCTTCTCAGTGATGACGGGTTTTATTGATATATTCATTTTTGCTGATGAATCTGAGGGTTAGAGTTTGTTGATTGTCTCGAGGGCGCTCTCGGTGATGACGAGGGCGTTGTTGTTGAGGACGGTGTAGGCGTTCAGGTCAGCGGGAGCCACGAGCGCGGTGTCGGGCACGTTGCGGGCTGAGAGGAGAACGTTGCGGTCGGCCTTTTCCATAACGACGAGGACTTTCTTGTCGGCGACCTTGAGGTTGTCGGTCACTTTGATGAAGTCTTTGGTCTTGGGGGCTGCGAGTTTGATGTCTTCGACAACGATGACGCCGTTGTTGGCGGCCAGCAGTGACAGGGCGCTGCGGCGTGCCAGCTGTTTCATCTTTTTGTTGAGCTTGAAGCGATAGTCGCGGGGACGGGGACCGAAGACGCGGCCGCCGCCGACGAGGACGGGCGAGTTGATGTCGCCGATACGGCTGCCGCCGCCGCCCTTCTGTTTGTGGAGCTTGCGGGTCGAGCCGGACACTTCGGAGCGCTCTTTGCTCTTGTGGGTGCCCTGGCGCTGTGCGGCAAGGTACTGTTTTACGTCAAGGTAGAGGATGTGCTCGTTGGGCTCGATGGCAAACACCTCGTCATTGAGGACTGCCTTGCGGCCGGTGTCCTGTCCTTCCTGGTTGTATATTGCTACTTCCATTGTTATTTCTGAATTGAAATGATTGAACCTTTGCTGCCGGGGATGGAGCCCTTGAGCATGATGAGATTGTGCTCGGGGATGACTTTGATAACCTTGAGGTTCTGTACGGTCACCTGCTGGTTGCCTGTCTGGCCGGCCATGCGCATGCCTTTGAACACTTTTGCGGGGTAAGAGCAGGCACCGATCGAACCGGGTGCGCGCAGACGGTTGTGCTGGCCGTGAGTGCTCTGGCCGACACCGCCGAAACCGTGGCGTTTTACAACGCCCTGGTATCCTTTACCTTTGCTGACGCCGATGACGTCAACGAAATCATCCTCTGTGAACATGTCGGCGGTGATTACATCGCCGCACTTGAGGTCTGTGTCAAATCCTTTGAACTCGGCCAAGTAGCGCTTGGGTTCTACTCCGGCTTTCTTGAAGTGACCCAGCTCGGGACGGGTGAGGTGTTTCTCCTTCTGCTCGCCATAGCCGAGCTGGACGGCGTTGTAGCCGTCTGTCTCTTCGGTCTTAACCTGAGTAACAACACAAGGACCAACTTCGATAACAGTGCATGGAATGTTCTTTCCCTCGGCACTGAACACGGATGTCATTCCGATTTTCTTTCCTAATAATCCTGGCATTTCTCTGTTAATTTAATAAAATATTTGGTTGATTTGGAACTGGCCTGTCGCGCCGTCTCGGCCGGAACTTCCGCAGAACGGGTGAGGAGGTCAACGGAAGGCCTCCCTAAGAGGAAGTTTTCGTATGTGGGGTTGCCTGCCGGAGGGTCCGGGCTTGCGGCGTCAGGTTTCTGTTTTTTTGCTTTTTGTTGGGGTTTGGTTTGTTGGATGGGAGCATCCGGGCCGGGGTTTGTGCGGCCCGGGATGCTTCCGCGGGCGGGGCGGGCGATCAGACTTTGATCTCGACCTCGACACCGCTGGGGAGCTCGAGCTTCATCAGGGCGTCAACGGTTTTGGCCGTTGAGTTGTAGATGTCGATGAGGCGTTTGAAGCTGGAGAGCTGGAACTGCTCGCGGCTCTTTTTGTTGACGAAGGTTGAGCGGTTGACGGTGAAGATGCGTTTGTGGGTGGGCAGGGGAATGGGACCCGAGATGACTGCGCCGGTATTCTTCACGGTCTTTACGATTTTCTCTGCTGACTTGTCCACCAGATTATGGTCGTAAGATTTGAGTTTGATTCTTATTTTCTGGCTCATGATATGTTTTTTTCTTTTTTTGACTTATTTGATGAGGTCCACGCGGCCCTGGCACTCGGTGAGCACGTTGCGGGCGATAGAGCTCGAAACCTCGGCATAGTGAGAGAAGCTCATGGTTGAGGTTGCACGGCCGGAGGTGATTGTGCGCAGGGCGGTGACATAGCCGAACATCTCGGCCAGGGGAGCCTTGGCTTTCACCACGCGGGCGCCGGAGCGGCTGGTTTCCATGCCCTCCACCTGTCCGCGGCGTTTGTTGAGGTCGGAGATGACGTCACCCATGCTTTCTTCGGGGGTCACGACTTCGATCTTCATGATGGGCTCGAGCAGGACGGGACCGGCCTTTTCGGAGGCTTTCTTGAAGGCCTGGATGGCGCAGAGCTCGAAGGAGAGCTGGTCAGAGTCAACGGGGTGGAACGAGCCGTCGATGACGGTCACCTTGAGCTGCTCGACGGGGAAGCCGGCGAGGACGCCGTTCTTCATGGCGGTCACGAAGCCTTTCTGGATGGAGGGGATGAACTCTTTGGGGATGTTACCGCCCTTGACCTCGTCGACGAACTGGAGGTTGCCCTCGAAGCCTTCGTCAACGGGCTCGATGCGAACGATGATGTCGGCGAATTTACCGCGGCCACCGGTCTGTTTCTTGAAGACCTCACGCAGCTCGACGGGGCGGGTGATGGCCTCTTTGTACGTAACCTGGGGACGGCCCTGTTTGCACTCGACTTTGAACTCGCGTTTGAGGCGGTCGATGATGATGTCGAGGTGAAGCTCGCCCATGCCGGAGATGACGGTCTGGCCGGTCTCCTCGTTGGTCTGCACGCGGAAGGTGGGGTCCTCCTCAGCGAGTTTCTGCAGGCCGACGCCGAGTTTGTCGAGGTCTTTCTGGGTGAGGGGCTCTACGGCGATACCGATCACGGGATCGGGGAAGTCCATGGCCTCGAGGACGATGGGAGCGTCCTCGGCGCAGAGGGTGTCGCCGGTGCGGATATCCTTGAAGCCTACGCCTGCGCCGATGTCGCCGCAGTCGATCTGCTCTTTGGGGTTCTGTTTGTTGGAGTGCATCTGGAACAGACGCGAGATGCGCTCTTTCTTGCCGGAGCGGCTGTTGAGCACGTAGGAGCCGGCTTTGACGTCGCCGGAGTAGACGCGGAAGAAGCAGAGACGGCCTACATAGGGGTCTGTTGCGATCTTGAAGGCGAGGGCGCACATCGGAGCCTCGGAAGAGGGCTCGCGGGTCTCCACTTTGTCGGGGTCGCCGACAGCGTGGCCTTCGACGGCACCGGCGTCAACGGGTGAGGGCAGGTATGCGCACACGGCGTCGAGCAGGCACTGCACGCCTTTGTTCTTGAACGAGGAGCCGCAGATCATGGGCACGAGGTCCATGGACAGGGTGGCTTTGCGCAGGGCGCGTTTGATTTCGTCGATGGTGATGGTGGAGGGGTCGTCGAAGTATTTCTCCATGAGAGCGTCGTCGTACTCGGCGATTTTCTCCAGCATCTTGTCGCGGTATTCCTGAGCCTCGTCCAGCAGAGATGCGGGGATGTCCTCGACTGAGTAGTCGGCACCCATGGTCTCGTCGTGCCAGAAGATGGCTTTCATCTGGATGAGGTCAACGACGCCTTTGAAGGTTTCTTCGGCGCCGATAGGAATCTGAATGGGGCAGGGGTTGGCGCCCAGGACGTCCTTGAGCTGACGCACAACCTCGAAGAAGTTTGCGCCGGAGCGGTCCATCTTGTTCACATAGCCGATGCGGGGGACGTTGTACTTGTCGGCCTGGCGCCACACGGTCTCTGACTGGGGCTCCACGCCGCCGACGGCGCAGAATGTTGCGACAGCGCCGTCGAGCACACGCAGCGAGCGCTCCACCTCGACGGTGAAGTCCACGTGTCCCGGGGTGTCGATCAGGTTGATCTTGTATTTCTCGTCGTTATATTTCCAGAACGCGGTGGTGGCGGCGGAGGTGATTGTGATGCCGCGCTCCTGCTCCTGCTCCATCCAGTCCATGGTGGCGGCGCCGTCATGAACCTCGCCGATCTTGTGGGTCAGACCGGTGTAGAAGAGGATACGCTCTGATGTGGTTGTCTTACCGGCATCGATGTGTGCCATGATGCCGATGTTACGGGTATACTTAAGATGCTCGTCGTTTTTATTAGCCATAGTTGGTTGTTTGGTTAAAGAGTCTATTTCAAAAGTTATTGTTGAAAAGAATTCCTGTATCCGTGTATGACTTAGAAGCGGAAGTGAGCGAAAGCACGGTTGGCCTCGGCCATCTTGTGCATATCTTCTTTACGCTTGAAAGCGCCACCCTGGTCGTTGAAGGCGTCAACGATTTCGGCAGCCAGCTTTCCGGCCATGGTTTTGCCGCCACGACGGCGGGCGTACAGGATAAGATTTTTCATTGAAATAGATTCTTTGCGGTCAGCGCGGATCTCGGTGGGCACCTGGAAGGTGGCGCCGCCGACGCGGCGTGATTTCACCTCCACCTGGGGAGTTACGTTCTCCAGAGCCTTTTTCCAGATCTCGAGGGCTGTCATCTCCTCATTGGGCAACTTTGACTTCACAGTCTCCAGCGCGTTGTAGAAGATGGTGTAAGCGGTGCTCTTCTTGCCGTCGTACATCAGGTGGTTGACGAACTTAGAGACACGCACATCATTGAAAACGGGGTCGGGAAGAACCACGCGTTTCTTAGGTTTGGCTTTTCTCATTTTTTTGTTGAAATGGGATGTGTTTTTGATTGCTTGGTTGTGGGCCGCTTTTGTCTTCAGCGCGGGCACGGGGACCCGGCTTACTCAACCTTTTTGTCGCTGTAATATATATTAATGTGTGATATTACACGTAGCTGCTTGTTTCAAGAAATTCAAAAACGAGTTTAAAAACTTTGGTAGTTAAAAAAATCTCGCGGTGCTTTCAGAGGCCCTGCCGGTCGTCGGTTGTTTTTCGGAGGCGACCCTTTGTCTTGGGCACGGCGGCGTTTCGGCCGCCCGGGCGGGCTCATTCACCGCTGCTCGGCGTGCGAGTCAGCGATTACTTCTTGGCTGCACCGGCCTTGGGACGCTTGGCTCCGTATTTGGAGCGGCGCTGAGTGCGGTCTTTGACACCGGAAGTGTCGAGAGTGCCGCGTACGATGTGGTAGCGAACACCGGGAAGGTCCTTCACACGGCCGCCGCGCACCAGCACGATTGAGTGCTCCTGCAGGTTGTGGCCCTCGCCGGGGATGTAGGAGTTGACCTCCTTGCCGTTGGTGAGGCGCACACGCGCAACTTTGCGGATGGCTGAGTTAGGTTTCTTAGGTGTGGTGGTGTACACGCGCACGCAAACGCCACGACGCTGGGGGCATGAGTCCAGCGCGGGAGATTTGCTCTTGTCTTCAAGTGCTACGCGACCTTTTCGTACTAATTGCTGAATAGTAGGCATCTTAGTTTGTTTGGGTTTTACTTAAATTTTATTTCGTTGTACGTCTTATATCTGTTTTCACGAATTGTGAGAGGCGCATCGCGGAGAACTCAGCGCACAAAGCACTTCGCTGACTATCAGTCAGTTAAGCGCACAATGCGGGCATAGTGCCTCCAATGCGACCACAAAATTACTAATTAATTCTCACACTACCAAACATTTGCGCCTTTTTCTTGCATTTTTTCAAACTTTTTTACAAACAATTTCAGGCTTGATGATTTATGCATAAAGTCCGACAATAGCTGATTCCAAATTTCAAGAAAAACTTGTTTTTGAGAAAAAATATTATTATCCTTACGGCGATAATAACCGTAACCCTTTCACGGGGCAAATCAATAAATCGTTAAGACTAACCTAAACACTTATCCCTATGAAGAAATTTCTTGTCGTTCTATTGTTTTCAATCTGCCATCTAAGTATGCAAGCCCTAATAGGTAAGTATACGCTTAATTCACAACATAAGGATTCAGCAGATAACGTGTCTCAGCCCTATGAACTTATAGTTTCAGAACCAAATGATAACAATGAGATACTGATAAATTTCCGGCTGAATCAAGTTAATATAATTCCAAACTCTTTGCAGCACGGTAAAGAATTAGTACTTATTGATGGCTTTGACCAAACTCTAATTGCAGAAGAGCCGGCTCTGCCCGTACGAAACATTTCTTTTGCGATTCAGCAGAACGAACCTTGTGAAATTGAGATTTTGTCGTCAGATTTCAGTTACATACCGTGTGACCTTTCTGCCGCCATTCCACCTCATGCTGATAGTGATCCCGCACCTACAAGTATACTGCCCATTAAGAAGTATTCAGGATACAATTCTGACACATTGTTGTCTTATTCTGATATGCAAACATATCGAGGAAAGCACATTCACAACTTGATGATTAGCCCGGTTTCCTATAGTGTAAGTGATTCCATGTTGCGTATATGTACATCCTTTTTTGCAACGATCAAATGCGAAACGGATTATGCGCCTAAACTATCAGCGAATTCATCATTTGACAACTATACATTTCAAAAATTATATAATAATGGTTCCTATATTAGACCTGTTGGTTGAAAAAAATAACAATCAATGAACTAACAGGAGATAAGGAACGTCAATTGATCGATAAAAACATATTTTGGGTGGACGAGGGCTACCGTGAATCTTCATTGGAGGAGTTTGTCTGCCATAACACTACACCGCCTGTGGTAGACGAGGCTATGTTAGATAATAACACTTTCGCCAGATGTGTTCTGAGAGTGCCCGATGGCTCTGTGGAGGCATACCGCAATGCTCCCGGATGGCGCAATTTTGTCAATATCCAAGGAATTGCTTCTGTCGAGGATATCGCGACAGAGAATGTTGAAGTTGTGTCAACAGAGTACTATGACTTGACAGGACGCAGAGTATTGAACCTTGAAGACAACAGACAGGTACTTATCAAAAAGGCAAAAATGTCAGACGGTTCAGTAAGGATTACCAAAGACATTTCCCGCTGAAGACAGGATTGCACGACACTGCTGTCCGATAAACGGGCGGAGGGGGAAGACGCACAAGAAGCATCCGGGCAGGGGAGCCGGGATGCTTCTTGCGTGTATGGGGGTGTGCGGAGGTGCGGACGGGGTCAGAGGAGCATGGGAGCGAGGTAGCGGGCGAGGGCCCAGCCGCCTATGAGGAGCCATGCGTAGAGGATGAAGGCCAGGATGAAGGGCTTGGCGCCGGCTTTCTTGAACTTGTCGATGGAGGTTTCGGCACCGAGGGCGGCCATGGCCATGGTGAGCAGGAAGGTGCAGACCCAGTCGATGACGCTGACGACCTGTTCGGGCAGGAGGTCGAAGCTGTTGAAGACGATGACGGCGAGGAACCACAGTGCGAACCAGGGCACGGCGATTTTGCCCTTGGAGGCTGTGGCGGGGCCGTCGACGGCCTGTTCGGCGGCTGTCTTGCCCGAGCGCAGGGCACGCGCGCCCTGCAGGGCCACCCAGTATCCGAGGATGAAGAGCACGGGGATGAGCAGCATCACGCGTATCATCTTCACGATGATGGCGACGTTGGCCACTTCGGGGCCCATGGCGTTGCCGGCGCCCACGGCGTGCGCCACTTCGTGGAGGGTGGCGCCGGCATAGATGCCCATTTCCTCGGGGGTGAGGCTGAGGATTCCGGCGCGGTAGGCGATGGGGTAGATGAACATGGAGAGTGTGCCGAAGATGACGACGGTGGCGACGGCGACGGCTGTCTTGTAGGGCTTTGTCTGGATGGTCGACTCGGCGCCGAGCACGGCGGCGGCGCCGCAGATGCCGCTGCCGACGGAGGTGAGCAGGGCGATGTCGCGGTCCATCTTCAGCCATTTGCCCACGTAGACGCCGCCGATGATGGTGACGGCGACGACGATGGCGTCAATGAGGATACCGGCCACACCCACGGCGGCGATGTCCTGGAATGTGAGGCGGAAGCCGTAGAGGATGATGCCCAGGCGCAGCAGTTTCTTGGAGCAGAACTGGATGCCGGGGACCCATGTCTCGGGGAGGTGGTTGCGCAGGGAGTTGGCGTAGAGCATACCCAGCACGATGCCTATGATCATCGGGCTGAGGGAGAGCTCTTTGAAAATCTCGGCGCTGCCGATGTAGAAGGCGGCGCAACTGAAGAGGGCGATCAGCAGGACGCCGTGGAGCATGCTGCGTCTTTTTTCAGTTAGCATGTTGTTGTTTTTGAGTTAGTTATGAGTTGAATAAGTTTCGGGGCAGACAGGCTGCGGCGCGCAGGTGCGGTCGGGCCGTCGGGTCGCGTCCCGGGCGGCGCGGAGGTCAATAGACAAAACACGGAGGCGGCGCCGATTGTTCGCACCGAACCGGTTCCCCGCCGCTGAAAAACAGCGGCGGACGCAACCCGGCAATGGGGCGCGTCCGCGGTGTGGGGCGTGGCTCAGATGGAGAGGCGGCGCAGGGTGTTGAGCAGCTCGCGGTTGATGGGCTTGTCGTTCTTGATAGCCTTGGTGAAGGGCACGTAGACGATCTCGTCGTTGCGCAGGCCGATCATCACGTTGCGCTGGTCTTCCATCATGGCGTCGATGGCGGCGGAGCCCATGCGCGAGGCGAGGATGCGGTCGTAGGCGGTGGGGGAGCCGCCGCGCTGGAGGTGGCCAAGGATGGAGACGCGCACGTCGTAGCCGGGATACTCGTTCTTGACGCGCTGGGCCAGGCCCATGGCGCCGCCGGTGACGGGGCTTTCGGCGACGAGGACGATGGACGAGTTCTTGCTCTTGCGGAAGCCGTGCTCGATGAGTTCGGCCAGCTGGTCGACCTGAGTTGATATCTCGGGGATGATGGCGGCTTCGGCACCGGAGGCGATGGCGCCGTTGAGGGCGAGGAAGCCGGCGTCGCGGCCCATGACTTCGATGAAGAAGAGGCGCTCGTGGGAGGTGGCGGTGTCGCGGATTTTGTCGACGCACTCCATGATGGTGTTGAGGGCGGTGTCGTAGCCGATTGTGGCGTCGGTGCCGTAGAGGTCGTTGTCGATGGTTCCGGGCAGGCCGATGATGGGGAAGTTGAACTCGTTGGCGAAGATGCGAGCGCCGGTGAGCGAGCCGTCGCCGCCGATGACCACCATGGCGTCGATTTCGTGGCGGCGGAGCACGTCGTAGGCTAACTGCCGGCCCTCGGGGGTCTGGAACTCCTTGCAGCGCGCGGTTTTGAGGATTGTGCCGCCCTGCTGGATGATGTTGGAGACGTTCTGGGTTTTGAAGTCGACGATTTCGTCGGTGATGAGTCCGCGGTAGCCGCGGTATATTCCTTTGACTTTCAGACCGTTGAAGATTGCGGAGCGTGTGACGGCGCGGATGGCCGCGTTCATGCCGGGGGCATCGCCGCCGCTGGTGAGGATACCGATGGTCTTGATTTCTGCCATTGTGTGTATGATTTTAGTGTGAAGAGTTATGAGAGTGGAGAGAGAGGCGACCGCCGTTCAGAAGCGGCGCTCTATGATGTAGTCGAAGAGGGCGATGAGCTGTGAGCGCGTCTGCGAGTCGGGGAAAAGGGCGAGGGCTTCGACGGCTTGCGAGCGCATGTCGTGCATAACGGAGTAGGCGTAGTCGATGCCGCCGTTGTCGCGGGCATAGGCGCAGAGGGTCTCGATTTCGGCGTCGGTGAGCTGTTCTTTGCGGGCCAGGGCATTCATGGCGTCGTGGCCGGGCAGCGATGTGTCGAGCAGGACGTGGAGCAGCGGCAGCGTGATTTTGTCCTCGCGCAGGTCGTTGCCGGTGGGTTTGCCGACGGTGGCGTCGTCGAAGTAGTCGAAGATGTCGTCGCGGATCTGGAAAACGAGGCCGAGGAGTTCGGCGAAGCGCACGAGGGCTGCGGAGCGCTCGTCGCTGACGGAGCAGGCGCTGGCGGCCATGCGGGCGCAGGCCTTGAAGAGCGAGGCGGTCTTGTAGTCGATGATCTGGAAGTAGGCGTCCTCGGTGAGTGTGTGGTAGCGGGCGTTGTATATCTGGTCGAGCTCGCCCAGGCTGAGGCGCCGGCCCAGGTCGCAGATGGTTTCGATAATGGGGATGTTGCCGGTGCCGATGGCCAGCTGCATGGATGTGGACACGTAGTAGTCGCCGACGAGGACGGCGATGTGATTGTCCCAGGTGGCGTTGACGGTGGGGGCGCCGCGGCGGCGGGGCGAGGCGTCCACTACGTCGTCGTGGATGAGCGAGGCGTTGTGGAGGAGTTCGACGGCGGCGGCCGAGTCTATGACGCGGTCGTTGACGCCGCCCAGCATGCGGGCGCAGAGGATGACCGTGATGGGACGTATCATCTTGCCCTTCGTGCGCAGGTTGGCGGCCACGATCTGGCAGAGCATGTGGTTGGCCGTGGTCAGGCTCGAGCGGATGCGTTCGCTCAGCCGCTCAAGCTCGCCGGAGATGCTCTGACGTATGTCCTCTATCGGATTATGGCTCATCTTATCGGGGTATATTTCTTTTCTCGGCTGCAAAATTAGTAAATTTTCCTCAAAACTCACTTATTAATTGCGTCAAAGTGGCCCATTAATTTTCGTATATAGAGTAAAAGTTGTAATTTTGGAGTCATAAAACACAGCACCCCCACTCACATGGAAGAGAAGAAACTGTTTCTGCTGGACGCATACGCGCTGATTTACCGCGCCTACTACGCGCTGATACGCTCGCCGCGGGTCACCTCCGACGGCCGCAACACCTCGGCCATTTTCGGCTTCTGCAACACGCTCGAGGAGATCCTCCGCAAGGAGAATCCCCCCTACATGGCCGTCTGCTTCGACCCGCCCCACGGCAAAACCTTCCGCCACGAGGCCTACCCCGAGTACAAGGCACAGCGCGACAAGCAGCCCGAGGACATCACCTTCGCCATCCCATACATCAAACGCATCATCCGCGCCTACGGCATCCGCGTGGTCGAGATGGAGAACTACGAGGCCGACGACGTCATCGGCACCCTCTCCGTCATCGCCTCCGAGGAGGGCTTCACCACATATATGATGACGCCCGACAAGGACTACGGCCAGCTGGTCACCGACCGCGTGTTCATGTACCGGCCGGCGCTCAAGGGCCAGGGCTTCGAGGTGCGCGGCCCCAAGGAGGTGTGCGACCGCTACGGCATCTCCTCGCCCGCGCAGGTCATCGACCTGCTGGCCCTCGAGGGCGACGTCTCCGACAATGTGCCGGGATGCCCGGGAGTCGGCGAGAAGACGGCCGCCAAGCTCATCAACGAGTGGGGCTCGGTCGAGAACCTGCTTCAGAACATCCCCTCGCTCAAAGGCGCGCTGCAGAAGAAGATCGAGGCCAACGCCGAGCAGATCGCCTTCTCGAAATTCCTGGTCACCATCAAGACCGACGTACCCGTCACGGAGCGCCCCGCCGACCTGCTGCGCGCCGAGCCCGACCTCGACGAGCTGCGCAATATATATAAGGAGCTGGAGTTCCGCTCGTTCCTGGCGCGCCTGAACGCCGCCGAGGCCACGGGCGCCGCCACGCCGGCATCGGCTCCCGCCCCGCAAGCGGCCGGCTCCCCCACCCTCTTCGACTTCGACGCCGCCGCCGAGGCCGCACCCGCAGCCGAGGTCTACAACGTCGACCATGCCGTCGCCGCCAGCCTCGAGGACGTCTCCGTCTTCCTCGGCGCCGCACGCCGCAGCGGCCGCCTCTGCCTCAGCCTCTATGCCGACGGCGAGGAGGCCATGACCGCCCGTCTCATGGGCCTGGCCCTCAACGCCGACGCCGGCAATCTCTACATCCCCGCCGCCATGGTCGATGCCGCCCGCGCCGTCATCGAGCCGGCCTTAGGCGACCCGCAGCTGACGGTCGTCTCGCACGACGTCAAGCGCGACATGATCATCCTGCGCCGCCACTCAATCTCCTGGACCGCACCCTATTACGACACCCGCCTGGCCTATTACGTGCTCCACCCCGAGAGCCCCAACGGCCTGCCCGAAGTGGCGCAGGCCATGGCCGGCATCACCCTCTTCGACGCCGCGCTGTCGGCCACGGAGCGCCGCAAGCCCATCGCCGGCACCGACGCCGACGTTGCCGCCGCCGTCTGTGCCCGCGCCGCCGCAGTCGCCGCCGTCCTCCCTGCGCTGCAAAAGGCTCTCGAAGAGGACGGAACACAACAGTTGCTCGCGGACATCGAGCTGCCCCTCGTGCCCGTGCTGGCCGAGATGGAGTGGACGGGCGTGCGCGTCGACGTCGCCGCGCTCCACCGCATGTCGGCCGACCTCACCCTCCGCCTCGAGGACATCGAGCGCCGATGCTGGGAGATGGCCGGCGGCAAATTCAACGTCGGCTCGCCCACGCAGGTCGGCGACGTTCTCTTCGACCGCCTCCACATCGACCCCAAGGCCAAGCGCACCAAGCGCGGCGGATGGTCCACGGCCGAAGACGTCCTCGAGAAATACCGCCACCGCTGGCCCATCGTCGACCTCATCCTCGAATACCGCGGCGTGCGCAAGCTGCTGGCCACATACATCGACGCCCTGCCGCGCCTCGTCAATCCCGCCACCGGCAAGATTCACACCACTTACAATCAGACGGTTACGGCGACCGGACGCCTCTCCTCCACCAACCCCAACCTCCAGAACATCCCCATCCGCACCGACGACGGCCGCATCATCCGCAGCGCCTTCGTCCCTGACCCGGGCTGCGTCATCGTCTCGGCCGACTACTCCCAGATCGAGCTGCGCCTCATGGCCGCCCTCTCCGGCGACCCCGCCATGGTCGAAGCCTTCCTCGAGGGCCACGACATCCACCGCGCCACCGCCGCCAAAATCTACCACAAAGAGCTCGCCGACGTCTCCGACAACGAGCGCCGCAACGCCAAAACCGCCAACTTCGGCATCATCTACGGCATCAGCGCCTTCGGCCTCAGCGAGCGCCTGGGCATCCCCCGCGGCGAGGCCAAGGAGCTGATCGAAGGATACTTGCGCACCTATCCGCGCGTCGAACAATACATGAAGGAAAGTGTTGAAAAAGGACGGGCACAGGGCTACGTCACCACCGTCATGGGCCGCAAACGCTATCTCCCCGACATCAACTCGCGCAACGCCGTCGTCCGCGGCTATGCCGAGCGCAACGCCATCAACGCCCCGCTCCAGGGCTCGGCCGCCGACATCATCAAGGTGGCCATGATCGCCGTCAGCCGCGAGCTCGAGCGCCGGGGGCTGAAGACACGCATGATTCTCCAGGTCCACGACGAACTCGTGTTCAACGTTCCCACCGACGAGCTGAGCCGCGTGCAGACGCTGGTCACCGAGTGCATGGAGCGCGCCTGGGACGGACCCGTGCCCCTCACCGTCGGCATCGGCGCCGGCGCAAACTGGCTCGAGGCCCACTGACCCCCTCACCTATATAACGACAACCGACAAACATCAGACAATGAAACGAAACAGTCGCGCCATGGGCGCATTCTTCATAACAGCTGCAGCAAGTCTGGCGATGTGCGCCTGCGCATCAATGGGCCGTCCCGAGGGCGGTCCCCGCGACGAGACGCCGCCCGTCTACGTGCGCTCCACGCCCGTCTCCGGAGCCCTCAACTTCTCCGGCGACCGCCTCGACGTGTGGTTCGACGAGAACGTTCAGCTCGAAGACGCCTTCAACAAGGTGATTGTCTCGCCCACGCAGAAACAGGCCGCCGTGGTGCGCTCGCTCGGCAAGCGCGTCACCGTCGAGTTGCGCGACACCCTCCTGCCCAACACCACATACACAATCGACTTCGCCGACGCCATCAAGGACCTCAACGAGGGCAACATCCTCGACGGCTTCGCCCTCGACTTCTCCACCGGCCCGGAGATCGACACGCTGCGCCTGAGCGGCATCGTCCTCGAAGGCCGCACGCTCGAGCCCGCCCAGGGCATGACCGTCGGCATATACGCCGAGCCCCTCACCGACACCACCCTCACCAAGGTGCCCTTCCAGCGCATCGCCCGCACCAACCAGTACGGCCAGTTCACCGTCCGCAACCTCAAGCCCGGCCGCTACGCTGTCTTCGCCCTCAACGACCTCAACCGCGACAACAAATGGGACCGCTCTGAGGACGTCGCCTTCCTCGGCAGCCTCGTTCAGCCCTACGTCGAGAACATCCAGGTCAACGACACGCTGCGCACCGCCGCCGGCGCCGACTCCATCGTCACCCACCCCGGCGT
>SFOH01000066.1 GCA_004552485.1 Bacteroidales bacterium
TCGTTCTCGACGGGCGTGAAGACCACCTCGGCGGGAGCCTCCTTGAGCGTGGCGGCCGTGCGATGATGCTTTTTCAGCGATTTCTTCACATTGTCGACAGACTCGGGGCCGTAGTACATGACGGTGTGGCGGAAGTCGCCGAGACGGCGCACGGCGGCGGTGACATCCTCGGGATTCACCTTGGAGAGTTCGTCGGGAAGGTACTCGGAGAGGAAGTAGGGATTCTTCTCGTTGCCGCCATAGCGGGCATAGTTTCTGACGCCTCGGAAGCAATAAGACTGGTCGGCCTTGTTGACCTGTGCTGCTTCGGCATAAGTCCGGAGGTAGGTGTTCCAGGCGGCGGTATCCACAACGGCGTCGGCCACGAAGGTCTCGTAGAGGTCAAGAGCTTTGTCCATATTCTCGGCGAGGCCACGGATGGTGACGTAGGTGTTGTTGAGCGAGGGCGTGATTTTGTAGGAGCAGGCCAGGTCGTAGAACTTGGTCTGGAGCTCGGCGGCGCTCATCGAGGAGGTGCCTAATTTGTCGAGGAAGTCGGCCACGGCGAGGGGCTTGTCGGTGAGCGAGCCGAGGTCATACTTGAACGTGAGCGAGAACAGGTCGTTGACGTTGTTCTTCCTGTAGAGGAGCGGGAGCTTGGCGGCATCGGCGGTGGTGGTCACGTTCAGGTCTTTGCTGAAATCGAGGAAGACGGGCTCGATGGGCTCGACGCGTGTGGCCTGCACCTTGCGCAGGAACTCCGACGACTTGTCGCGGTTGGTGGCGATGGGTGTCAGCTTGGCCTTGGGAATCTTCAGCTGGGTGGTGTCCTTACCCTGTTCTTTGAAGACAGCGGCATAGTTGTTGTCGCCGAGGAAGCGCTTGGCCACGTCGATGACGTCCTGACGTGTCACGGCGTCGACGTCGTTGAACTGAGCCACGCAGTCGGCCCAGGGCTGGTCGTTGACGAAGGCGTCGACATAGTAGTTTGCACGTTCGCTGTTGTCCTCGAACGAGCTCTGGAGCATGCTCTTGTAGTTGTTCTTGACGGCCTGAAGGAGCTCGTCGGAGAACTTACCCTCGGCCACTTTGCGCACCTCGGCGAGCAGCAGATCACGCACCTCCTCGAGCGACTGGTTCGTGCCGGGCATGCCGTAGGCTACGAACATGCCGCGGTCGGTCAGAGGATAGTTGAAAGCGCCGGCCTGTAGCATCTTCTGGGGCAGGTTGATGTTCAGGTCAAAGAGGCCGCACTTGCCGTTGAAGATGATGCTGGACACGAATTCCATCAGGAATTTCTCGCGGGTGTTGGCGGCGGGGATGCTCCACGCCAGGAATGTACCCGGGCTCTCCAGGCCGAGGACGGTGCGCGTGAGCGGCGCGGTGAGCGGTGTCTGAGGCTTCACATCGAGGCGGTTGAGGTTGGGGTTGGGTTTCAGCTTGCCGAAGTATTTCTCGATGACGTCCACCATCCGGTCCGGGTCGAAGTCGCCGCTGAGGCAGATGGCCATGTTGTTGGGGACATACCATGTGTCGTGAGCCTTCTTAATGTTGGTGATGGAGGGATTCTTCAGGTGCTCCTGGCTGCCGAGGATGGTCTGCTGACCGTAGGGATGGTCGGGAAAGAGCATATTCAGAAGTGCGTCGAAGCATTTCTCGAAGTCGCGCGTCAGCGACATGTTCTTCTCCTCGTAGATAGTCTCCAGCTCGGTGTGGAAGCCGCGGAGGACGGGGTTGGCGAAGCGGTCGGCCTGAATCATGGCCCAGTTGTCGACTTGGTTGGAGGGGATGTCCTCCACGTAGCAGGTGACGTCGTAGGCAGTGTAGGCGTTCGAACCGCTGGCGCCGATTGCGCTCATCAGCTTGTCGTACTCGTTGGGGATGGCGATGAGCGAGGCGGCATAGCTGACGGAGTCGATTTTGTGGTAGATGGCGGCACGCGCGGCGGAGTCGGTAGTGCTGCGGTAGACTTCGAAGAGGCGCTCGATTTCGTTGAGCAGCGGCTCCTCGGCGGCATAGTCCTGCGTGCCGAAGTTCTTGGTGCCCTTGAACATCATGTGCTCGAAGTAGTGAGCGAGGCCGGTTGTCTCGGCGGGGTCGTTCTTACTGCCCACGCGCACGGGAATGTAGGTCTGGATTCGCGGTTTCTCCTTGTTGACGGTCATGAAAATCTCCAGGCCGTTGGGGAGGGTGTACTGCAACGTGCTCAGCGGGTCGTTGGGCACAGTGCGGAACTGGTGGCGATAGGCGGCGGCGCTCAGGGCCACGGCCAACACCAGCAGTAGATTTAGGAAACGTTTCATTTTTATTTATGTGATGGAATGATCGATTGTCGGAAGGGCCTGAGGCTCAGATGGGCGGCAGGGTCAGAGCGGTCTGCAGCACGTTCAGGGCGTCGGTCACCGTGGGGATGTTCAGCACCTGGAACGAGCGGCGGCCGGTGTCGCCCTGGCGAATCTTGACGCGGCGCGGATTGAGGCTGAGATAGTGGAGCAGGCGGCCGAACATCGGGCTCTGGTAGTAGGCTTTGTTCGACTCGTCGACGAAATAGAGGTACATGCGGCGCTCGCGCATCACCACCTTCTCGATGCCGAGCTTGCGGGCCAGACGGCGCAGACGCGGCACGAGCAGCAGCTGCTGCGTGGGCTCGGGAATCTTGCCGAAGCGGTCGACGAGGCGTGCGGCGAAGGCGTCGATGTCCTGGTCGCGCTCGATGTCGTCGAGCTCGCGGTAGAGGTTGATGCGCTCGCTCTCCTGGGGCACGTACCATGCCGGCAGCAGCAGCTCCATGTCCGACTCGATGACGGTGTCGGCCACGAAGTCCTCGTCGGTGCTGTTCACGTCGTCCTGGGCGTGCTCGGCGCCGGCGAATTCCTCGGTGCGCAGCTCGATGACCGCCTCTTTGAGGATTTTCTGATAGGTCTCGTAGCCCAGGTCGGCGATGAATCCCGACTGCTCGGCGCCGAGGAGGTTTCCGGCGCCGCGGATGTCGAGGTCCTGCATGGCGATGTGGATGCCGCTGCCAAGGTCGGAGAAGCTCTCGATGGCCTGCAGACGGCGGCGCGCCACGGGGCTGAGCGCCGCTCCCGGCGGCGTCATCAGATAGCAGAACGCCTTGCGCGACGAGCGGCCCACGCGGCCGCGCAGCTGGTGGAGCTCGCTGAGGCCGAAGCGGTCGGCGTTGTTGACGATGATGGTGTTGACGTTGGGCATGTCCACGCCGCTCTCCACGATGGTGGTGGCCAGGAGGATGTCGTAGTCATGGTTGGCGAAGTCGACGATGGCCTTCTCCAGCTGCTCGGGCGGCATCTGGCCGTGCGCCACGACGATGCGGGCGTCCGGGACGAGGCGGCGCAACATGGCCTCGAGATTGTAGAGGCCCTCGATGCGGTTGTTGATGAAAAACACCTGGCCGTTGCGCGCCAGCTCGAAGTTGACGGCCTCGGCGACGATGTCGTCGCTGAGGGTGCAGACGTTGGTGACGATGGGATAGCGGTTTGCGGGCGGCGTGGTGATGGCGCTGAGGTCGCGGGCGCCCATGAGCGAGAACTGGAGGGTGCGCGGGATGGGTGTGGCCGACATGGTGAGCGTGTCGACATTGGTCTTCATCTGCTTGAGACGCTCCTTGACGGCGACGCCGAATTTCTGCTCCTCGTCGACGATGAGCAGGCCCAGGTCCTTGAATTTCACCGTTTTGCCGATGAGCTTGTGGGTGCCGACGATGATGTCGATTTTGCCGTCGGCGAGGTCGGCGAGAATCTCCTTCACCTGCTTGGGGGAGCGTGCGCGCGAAAGGTATTCGACGCGGACGGGGAAGTCTTTGAGGCGCTCCTTGAACGTGTTGAAATGCTGATAGGCCAACACGGTTGTGGGCACGAGAACGGCGACCTGCTTGCCGTCGACGGCGGCTTTGAAGGCGGCGCGGATGGCGATTTCGGTCTTGCCGAAGCCCACGTCGCCGCAGATGAGACGGTCCATGGGGCGGTTGCTCTCCATGTCGGCTTTCACGGCCTGCGTGGCCGTCAGCTGGTCGGGCGTGTCCTCGTAGATGAACGACGCCTCCAGCTCGTGCTGCATATAGGAGTCGGGCGAGAAGGCGAAGCCCTCCTGCTCCTTGCGGGCCGCGTAGAGCAAAATCAGGTCGCGGGCGATGTCCTTCAGCTTCGACTTGGTGCGCTCTTTCAGACGGTTCCAGGCGCCGCCGCCGAGCTTGTTGATTTTCGGGGGAACGCCTTCCTTGCCGCGGTATTTCGCGAGTTTGTGGAGGGCATGAATCGACACCATCACGATGTCGTCGTTCTGGTAGATGAGCTTGATCATCTCCTGGGGACGGCCGTTGGTGGTGGTGCGCAGCAGGCCGCCGAACTTGCCGACACCGTGGTCGATGTGCACGATGTAGTCGCCGACCTCGATGGAGTTCAGCTCTTTCAGCGACATGGCAAGTTTGCCGGAACGCGCGCGGTCGCTCTTGAGCGTGTACTTGTGGAAACGGTCGAAAATCTGGTGGTCGGTGAAGACGCACACCCGTGTCTCATGGTCGACAAAACCCTGGTGGAGCGTGCCGGGGACGGCCGAGAAGGCGATGTTGTCGCCGCGGTCTTCGAAGATTGCCCGCAGGCGGGCAATCTGCTTCTCGGAGTCGCTGAGAATCAGTATCTTATAGCCATCCTCCAGAAATTTGGTGAAGGAGGAGGCGATGAGGTCGAAGTTTTTGTGGTAGATGCTCTGTGGCGAGCAGTCGAAGTCGGCTGAGGCGCCGGCGCTGCGGCGGCGCAGCGTGTCGTCCTCGTCCATGTGCGCGGCAGTGAACGTTAGGCGGCGGAACGAGGCGTATTGTTCGGCAAACTCCCCGGCATCAACGATTTCCTTGTCGGCGTTGACGTCTGTCTCCGTGCCTCCGGCCGAGTCGGCGGCGACGGCGGCAGAGGCCGAGACTCCCTCTTCGGCAATGCGGCTGATG
This sequence comes from Bacteroidales bacterium, assembly GCA_004552485.1. GTDB lineage: Bacteria > Bacteroidota > Bacteroidia > Bacteroidales > Muribaculaceae > CAG-873. Next base: position 4,940 of record SFOH01000066.1, read on the forward strand.
CGGTTGACCACGTCGGAGCCGGCGCGCACGGCTATGAGCGTCGACTTGTCGATGAGACCCAGCAGGCTCACCGAGTCGGATTCGGCGGCCGAACGCGCGGCGTCGGCGGCGATGGTGATGGCCGGCAGCTTCTGCTCGGACAGCTGCGTCTCGATGTTGAAGGTGCGGATGGTGTCAATCTCATCGTCGAAGAAGTCGACGCGCACGGGCAGCTCGAGGCTGTATCCGAAGATGTCCAGGATTGAGCCGCGCACGGCAAACTGGCCCGGCTCGTAGACATACTCCACCTCCGTGAATCCGTTCTCGCGCAGCCAGACTTCTGTGTCAGAGAGGTTTGTGCGCTTTCCGGCGGTGAGTGTGAGCGTGTGCTCGTCCAGGGCTTTTCGCGAAGCCACGCGCTCGGCCAGAGCCTCGGGCGACGTCACCAGGAAGCGCAGCGAGGCGTCACCGGCGGCGATTCGCGAGAGGGCCTCGGTGCGCAGGATGCGCGAGGGCTCGTCGACCTGACCGTATTTCAGGGCGCGCTTGTAGCCGCTGGGCATGAAGGCCACGGCGTCCTCGCCCACGAGGCGGCAGAGGTCGTAGTAGAGATATCCGGCATCGTCCGTGTCCGTGCCTATCACCAGCACGGGCACCTTACGGCGCGGGATGGCGGCCAGCAGCAGCGACGGCGCCGAGCCGGCCAGGCCGGCGGCGGTGCTCTCCTTATGGCGCAGAAGGCTCTCCATCGAGGCCTTGCGCTCGGCCGTCATAAAGTGTTTGCTCAGCTCGCTCAGGAGCACGGGCTTGGCTGTCCTGGTGGCCATTATTTCTTGCCTTTGGCTTTTTTGCCGTCTTTTTTGGCTTTGGCGGCCTTGTCATTTTTGGCGGCCTTGTCCTTGGAGGGACGCGCCAGGAAGGCGCCGTACTGACGCGGGTCGGAGAGGACGTTCACGGCCTCGCGGATGTACAGGTCGTCGTCCAGACCCAGGCGTGCAACTGTGGCATCGTCCCACCAGCGCGAGCTAAGCTCCTCGCGCAGATAGCGGCGGATGTCCTTGCTGTTGAAGTCGAGGTCATGCTGAAGGTCATGCTTCATCAGCTTCTCCAGCGTGTCGATGGCGGCGAGCACGGCCGGATTCTCGTAGCCCTCGATGCGGGCGGCGTCGCGCATATATTTGATGCCGGCGTCCGAGGCGCGGTCATATTTGAAGCGGGCCGGGTCGATGAAGGCCTTGAACTGGGCGAACAGCGTGTCGGACACCTGGAAGCCCTCGGGGTCGGGCGCCGTGGTGTTGTTGGCGACCTTGTTGGAGAAGTCGTAGACCCAGTTGTCAGCCACAATATTATAAAGGAGACGGTTGCCCTCGGGGAGGGTCACTTTCACGTCGGGGGTGATGCCGCCGCCGTCACGCACCTCGCGGCCGATGCGGGTGTGGAAGACATTCGTGAGCGAGTCGGGCGTGCGCGCCACCGTGCCGTCGGGGTTGCGGTGGCTGTAGTCGATGGCCTGGATGAGACGACCCGAGGGGATGTAGTAGCGGCCGGTGGTCACCTTCATCAGCGCATTGTAGGGCAGCGGGCGCACGCTCTGCACGAGGCCCTTGCCGAACGAGCGTTCGCCGACGATGACGGCGCGGTCGAGGTCCTGCATGGCGCCGGAGAAAATCTCGGAGGCGGAGGCTGTGTTGTCGTTGACGAGCACCACGAGGGGCAGCTGCGTGTCGACGGGATTCGTGGTGGTCTTGTAGGTCTTCGAGGCCTTCGGGTCGCGGTAGCGCACGGTCACGATGTCCGTGCCGCGGGGCACGAAGTTCGAGGCCAGGGCCACGGCGCCGTCCAGGATGCCGCCGCCGTTGTTGCGCAGGTCGATGACGAGGCTCTTGAGATTGCCGGTGTTGCGCATGCGGTCAAGAGCCTTGCGGAAGTCGGAGGCGGTGTTCTCGTTGAAGGTCGACACGCTGATGTAGCCGATGCCGTCCGTGCCGGGCAGGAAGCCGGTGTAGGGCACGGGGTCGATTTTGATGGACTGACGCGTGATGGTGTAGTCGAAGATAGAGTCGGCGCCGGCGGGGAGCCAGCGGCGGCGCACTTTCACCTTGACGTCAGTGCCGGGCTGACCGCGCAGCCGCGACGACACGTCGGTGATTTTCATGTCCTTGGTGATGGCAGTGCCGTCAATCTCCAGGAGGATGTCGCCGTGGCGGATGCCCGTCTTGCGGGCCGGCGTACCCCATCGCGGCTCGGAGAACTCCACGACGGTGTCGCGGCGCATAACAGTCGAGCCGATGCCGCCGTATTCGCCCGAGGAGACGGAGTTGATTTCGTCCTGCTCCTCCTCGCTGTAATACTCGGTGTAGGGGTCGATGTTGCCGAGCATGGCGTCGATGGCCATGCGGATGTTCTTCTTGGCGTCAAGCGTGTCCACATAGCTGGTGTTCAGCTCCTTGTAGATTTCGTTGAACGTGGTGAGGCCGCGCTGGATGTCGGCTTTGCCGGTTTTGGCAAAGGTCATGGCGCCGCCGCCGGCGAGGGCGGTGAGGGCGGCGAGGACGCATATCTGTGATTTTTTCATTGTCTGAAGTTGTTTCTCTTTTTAAAACAAAATGGCGGCGATAGGGTTTGTGGCCAGGCCTGATATTGTTTGGAGTGCGAGGCCGCTGCCGGGTTCAGGCCTGCGCCTTCTTCTGCATCTCGTTGAAGGCCAGGGCGTAGAGCTTGATCTGCTTGATCATGGCCAGCAGGCCGTTCGAGCGCGTGGGCGACAGGTGCTCGCTCAGGCCGATGGCGTCGATGAAGTGGAGGTCGGAGTCAAGGATTTCCTGCGGCGTGTGGCCGTCCAGGACGTCGATGAGCATGGCGATGATGCCCTTCACTATCGAGGCGTCGGAGTCGGCGGTGAGGCGCATGCGGCCTTCGTCGTCGAGGCGGGCGGTGACCCACACGCGGCTCTGGCAGCCCTCGATGAGGTGCTCCGGGGTCTTGTCTTTTTCGTCGATGGGCGCCAGCTGGCCCCCGAGGTCTATGATGTAGGCGTAACGGTCCATCCAGTCGTCAAGGCCGGAGAACTCGTCAATGATTTCCTGTTGTTTCTCGTTGATAGTCATTTGCGATAGATTAAAGTTAAGACAGTTTCGCCGACAGCGCCGAGCGTTGCCGGGTCGATGTTCTGAAGGTTGTCCTGAAGGGTGTGCCACGTGGGGTTGAATGAGCCGGTCTGCGGATGGCCGATTTCGATGATGTCGACGGCTGGGATACCGGCCTGGATCAGAGGCACATGGTCGTCGTTGACGGCGCCGCCCATGGTGGCGGGGAAGCGCCCGGAGTGACCGGCTTCGGCGGCGGCATCGGCCACGCGCTGCAGCAGTGCCGGCGCGGCCTGGGCGCTGAAGTATTCCTGCGGGAAGACGGCGTCCTTGCCGCCCACCATGTCGAGGAGCACGGCGGCCGTGGGCACGTGTGCGGCATCATAGGGAAGATTGCGCACAAAGTGCTGAGTGCCAAGGCACCACGAGCGGTCGTAGCGCTCCTGCGTCGCGGCGTCGGCGCCCTCGGGAGCGCTCAGGCCGCTGTCTTCGGTGTCGGTGAATAGGATGTCGACGCCCGTGCCGGGATTCTGAAGGCCCAGCTGGCGCGCCACCTCCAGAAGGACGCCCACGCCGCTGGCACCGTCATTGGCGCCGTCGATGGGCTTCGAGTGGTTGGCGGGGTCCGGGTCTTCGTCGGCCCAGGGACGCGAGTCGTAGTGGGCCAACAGAAGCAGGCGGTTCGTGGCATCGGGATTATACTTGGCCAGGATGTTGCGCACCGGCAGCTGCTTGCCTTCGGCATCGGCCATCGTGGCGCGCTGGACAATCACCGTGTCGGCGCCGAAAGCACGCAGCTGCGCCTCGAGCCAGTCGGCCGTGGCGGCGTGGGCGGCACTGCCCGGCACACGCGGCCCGGCCTGCGTCTGGCGGGCGACGTAGGCGTATGCGCTGTCGGCGCTGAAGGCGGGCACGCTGACCGTCTCCGCGTTCTCGCCGTCGGACGACGCAGCTTCGGAGGTGGAGCCGCTCTTGCTGCCGCAGGCGCTCATCAGAAGCGCCGTGGCCGCAACTGCTATTGATAATGCTTTGTGAGTCATATTGTTATGAATAGCGCAATAGAGCTATGTGTTTGTTCTTTATCTGTCCTCCGGGCCGCAAACCGTGCGTTTTCGCCTCCCTGCGGCCCGCGGGGTTACTTTGCTGATGCAAAGATAACTATTTGTCTCCAAAAAGCTTTACAAGAATCGCCACTTTTATCACCTCAGAAAGAAAAATTTTTGCGGCCGGAGAGCCGACCAGGCTCCGAAACGCGGCTTCCGCGCCATCCATTCCGGGAGGAGCCGGACAGATATGAAAAAAGGGTAAGCTACCTACATCGCGCCGCTCAAGCTAACACCCTTGCTTCGGTCAAGACCTGGGGGATTCAAAGCGAGCTGGCCGTGTAGGACTTACCCGCCACAAAATTACAAAAACTTTCCGAGACGCGCGCGCCTCTTAACGTTTTTTAATGAAATCACCTGCCGCAATGTCCGTTCCTGAAAAAGGTTGACTCGGTTTGTTGGTTTAACTTAGGATGGTTGACTCTTTGTCTAAGAGTGGTTGTCTAACTGGGTCCTATCCCTG
>SFOH01000067.1 GCA_004552485.1 Bacteroidales bacterium
TAATATTTGAATCTCATATCATGTTGTGCTGTAAAACATAAAGACTTTTCAACAAATAATTAACCACTCGTTATCTATTCCGCTACCCCACGATTGTATGGGTTGGGATTTTGCAGTCAATTTTGAGTGATGTTATTGAATTACAATAAGTTAAACCCTCGCTATCCCAAAACGTGATTTGCAGATGTTAAGGAGTGTAAAATTTGGAGGTTTTGAGGTCTGAAATCGGGTCATACAATTTTGATGTAAGTGTTTTATTCTCAAAAAGTTCTGCGAAAAAATTTCGCAGGTTTTGACAACACTTACTATTCCTTTTTTGTGGAGGATGTTTTGATGTCTTGGGGTAGCGAATGGGTAGCGTGTATCACTTTATAAAAGGTTATTTTGATACATTTGGGGGTAAATAGACAAGAAAAAACCACCCCAAAATTGAGGTGGTCTCCACTGTAAGTTTCTTATTTTTAATTAGTTAACTAACTGATTTTCAGTTAGTATTCATCCTCGTTGAAGAAGAAGTCTTCTTTGGAGGGATAGTCGGGCCAGATGTCTTCGATGCATTCGTAGGTCTCGCCCTCGTCTTCCATCTCCTGGAGGTTCTCTATCACTTCGAGGGGCGCGCCGGAGCGCTGTGCGTAGTCAATCAGTTCTTCTTTTGTGGCAGGCCAGGGTGCATCCTCAAGCTTTGATGCCAGTTCAAGTGTCCAGTACATTCTTATTTGGTTTTTTGTTTGTTTATCAATGGTTTATCTGCGGTCTATGCGCCGTTCTCACCGGGGCGGCACAGGCGGCTGTCCACCGCTATGCTTTTTGGGCGTGCAAAGTTACTGCTTTTATTTCAATATCCAAACTTTTTGGAGGGTTTTGCAGGGCCTTATGCGCGATTATTGCGTTATTTAACACTTGTTTCGGGTTCCCAGTATGTGTCGGGGACGCTGGCCAGGTGGTTGAGGTAGCGTGCGAGGACGAACAGGTAGTCGGACAGACGGTTGATGTACTTGATGATGAGGGGGTCGACGGCAGTGGTGGCGGCGAGGGTGACGATGCGTCGTTCGGCACGGCGGGCGACGGTGCGGGCCACCTGGGCGTGGCAGGAGGCTTTGGAGCCCTGGGGGAGGATGAAGCGGTTCTGGCGCGTGAGGCCTTCTTCCATGAGGTCGATTTTTTTCTCAAGCATGAGGATGTTTTCTTCGCGGAAGGGTTGGGGCTGCCACTTGCTGTCTTCTTCGGTGGCGAGGGCGGCGCCGATGTCGAAGAGGCGGTTCTGGACGGTGGTGAGGGTGAGGACGAGCTGGGGGTCGGGAATGTTCGAGGCGATGATGAGGCCGAGGTGGGCGTTGAGTTCGTCGACGGTGCCGTAGGCTTCGAGGCGTGCGCTGTCTTTTGAGACACGTGTGCCTCCGACGAGGGAGGTGGTGCCGGTGTCGCCGGTGCGCGTGTAAACTTTCATAATTTCAGAGGTTTTTGGGGTGAGAGGTTATTATTTTATGTGGTTGTCGCCGCGGGCGGCGCCGCCCAGGTATCCGCCGTGGTGGCGGCGGGCATAGTCTGCGGCGGTAAATCCGATGCGTTCCATGGTGCTGACCACGAGTACGTCGCCGATGACGGTCATGGCCGTGGTGGAGGTGGTGGGGGTGAGGCCGAGGGGGCACACTTCGGGGGCGCCCCCGGTGGGGAGGGTGACGGTTGCCAGCTCGGCCAGAGGGCTGTCGGGGTTGCCGGTGATGACGATGAAGGGGATACCGGGGAAGAGGCCGCGCACGAGGCTCACGAGCTCCACGATTTCGCGGGTCTTGCCGGAGTTGGAGATGAGCAGCATGACGTCGTCGGGCTGGAGCACACCCAGGTCGCCGTGCTGGGCTTCGGCGGGATGGAGGTTGACGGCGGGGGTGCCGGTCGAGGAGAAGGTGGTTGCGATGTTGAGGGCTATCTGGCCGGCTTTGCCCATGCCGGAGGTGACCAGCTTGCCGTGGCGGCGGTGGACGTGTTCGATGATGAGGTCGACGGCGCGTTCGTAGGCGTCAGAGACGGGGATGGCGGCTATGGCGCGGCTCTCGGCATCCAGGATGCGGCGCATGATGTCTGTTGCAGTGCTCATTTCTTCGGTTTGCATAGTGAACCGCGCGGGGCAAGACGGGGTCTTGGCGCCGCGGGCTTTTAATTTTCTGCAAAGGTAATAATTTTTATTGATTCCGCATAGGATTCGGCCCGTAATGGTGAAAGATGTTGGCCGCGATGAGGCGATACCCCGACCACGAATGTGCGCCGTTGGGCTAAAAATCTCGCGAAAACCGCGCGAAAACTGTCCCAAAACCTCTCGAAAACGGCCTGAAATGCCGCCTCAGCCTAAACTTTTGGCCCGCGGCTATTGTTAATCTGAAAAAGAAGTTGTAACTTTGCACTCGCAAAACGGACACTCAGGTCCCTCTTCCCCCTCCATTTTTTAGTGGTTTGCACGGCTTTGCGGTCCGCCTCAGGACACCGCGCAAAGCTCTCCCGGCAGGGCGGACCCTCTCCCCTCAGCCCTCGCGGCACCCGGCCGTTGCCTCGCGCTTCCGACCCACGTTGCCGCCCGGCTCTCTGCCAAAAATCAGAGTTTTTCCCATAAAACATCACCTCCAACACGGCACGTGTCCGCCGTCATCCCCCAGAAAATCAACGCTTTGCCGACCGGCCACAAGGGCATAACCTTGCAACCGCCTCTTCTGCGCCGCAGCCGGCATCCCTCCGAAAAAATAGAATATCAACAGCCCGTCCGAGGCGCCCGCCCCACTCCGGCCCGCTGCCTTGCAGAGCACTGAAACCCCTTACATAAATACCATTTATGTTCAATATCACCGAATTAGAGAATATGACCGACGAGGCCCTGCGCGAGACCGCCAAAGGCCTTGGTCTCCAGAAGATTAGCTCCATGGACCGTCAGGATATGGTCTACGGCATCCTTGACCAGCAGGCCATCGACAAGGCCGCTGCCGACGCCCAGCGTCCCCCCAAGAAAAAAGGCAAGAAGAACGCCTCCGGCACCACCGCCGACGCTCCCGCCGCCGACGCCGCCGAGGCTCCCAAGCGCGGCCGCCGCAAGAAAGAAGCCGCTGACGCAGAGACTCCTGCCGCCGACACCGCCGTTGCCGAGGCTCCCGCCGAGGCCACTCCGGCTCCCGCTGCCGACGCTCAGCCCGCCGCCGAAGAAAAGCCCAAGAAACGCCGCGGCCGCCCCACCAAAGCCGAGAAAGCCGCCGCCGAGGCCGCTGCCGCTCAGGCTTCCGAGCCCGCCGCAGAGGCTCCCGTCCAGACCGAGCTCTCCTTCACGGAAGAGACTCCCGCTGCCGCCGAGCCTAATGACACCCAAGCCGCCGCTCCCGCTGCCGAGCCCGCTCCCGCCGAGGCCGCCGCAGTTCCAGCCGCCGAGCAGACCGCCGCACCGCGCGTCTTCGTCCACAACACCGCCGACAACGACACCGAGAAAAAAACCGACGCCTCCTTCTCCGAGTTCTTCGGCAACAACGGCGGCGCCCGCACCTTCAAGCCCCGCTCCCAGCGCGAGAAAGAGCTTGCCGCCGAGCAGGCGCGCCTCAACCCGCCCACGCCCGCGCCGCTGCCGCCCATGCCCCCCATCACCATCGCCGAGCCCACCCCCAACACTCAGGTGGCACCCCAGCCCGCCCAGGGCAAGAAGAAGAAAAACCGCAACCGCCAGGCCGACCCCCGCGTCACCGAGCGCCGCTTCGACTTCTCCGACCTCATCCAGACCATCGGCGTCCTCGAAATCGACCCCCAGGGCCACGGATTCCTCCGCTCCGCCGACTACAACTACATGCCCTCCCCCGACGACATCTACGTCACCCAGCAGCAGATCAAACAACATTCGCTCAAAACCGGCGACGTCGTCGAGTGCACCATCCGCGCCCCCAAAGAGAATGAGAAATACTTCCCCCTCTCCTCCGTGCTCATGGTCAACGGCCGCTCGCCCCGCTTCATGCGCGACCGCGTGCCCTTCGAACACCTCACACCCCTCTTCCCCGACGAGAAGTTCGACCTCACCGGCGGCAAGACCACCAACAACCTCTCCACCCGCGTCGTGGACATGTTCTCGCCCATCGGCAAGGGTCAGCGCGGCCTCATCGTGGCGCCCCCCAAGACCGGTAAGACCATCCTGCTCAAGAACGTCGCCAACGCCATCGCCGAGAACCATCCCGAGGCCTACATCATGATACTCCTCATCGACGAGCGCCCCGAGGAGGTCACCGACATGCGCCGCTCCGTCAACGCCGAGGTCATCGCCTCGACCTTCGACGAGCCCGCCGACCGCCACGTGCGCATCGCCCAGATGGTGCTCGAGAAAGCCAAACGCATGGTCGAGTGCGGCCACGACGTCGTCATCTTCCTCGACTCCATCACCCGCCTGGCCCGCGCCTACAACACCTGCGCCCCCGCCAGCGGCAAAATCCTCTCCGGCGGCGTCGACGCCAGCGCCCTCCAGAAGCCCAAACGCTTCTTCGGCGCAGCCCGCAACATCGAAGGCGGCGGCTCCCTCACAATCATCGCCACCGCACTCACCGAGACATCCTCCAAGATGGACGAAGTCATCTTCGAAGAGTTCAAAGGCACCGGCAACATGGAGCTCCAACTCGACCGCAAACTCTCCAACAAGCGCATCTTCCCCGCCGTCGACATCATGGCCTCCTCCACGCGCCGCGACGACCTGCTACTGCGCCCCGAGACCCTCAACCGCATGTGGATTCTGCGCCGCTTCCTCGGCGACCGCAACTCCATCGAAGCCATGGAATTCATCAAAGAGCGTATGGAGCGCACCCTCGACAACGACGAGCTCCTGCGCACCATGAACGGCTGAGCGCGTCCTCAGCCCACCCGCATCGCACACGCAACGCGCTGCCGCCCGTCCACCGGGAGACAGCGCGTTGCCGCGTTGTTATAGATCACGGTTCAACAGCCGGAGAAACTCCGCCTTCGTCTTCATCAATAAACACTGCGTCATAGCCCACTGCGTCATAGCCCACTGATTCGTTACCATGGCGATCTATGACAATCCATTCTCCATCCAGGTAAACGCCGGCTTTCCCGTGACCATAACCAAAATCATATTCATAAGCCCCACAATAATCATAATTAACGGCGTCATAAACAGCGGGGATAACCATCTTGCCCGTTTTGTCAATGAAACCGGCTTTGTCATTGATACTCACAGCCGCCAGCCCTTCAGAAAAGTATAAAGTATCATCATACCGGGCAGGGATAGCCATGCGGCCTGTCTTATCAATATAGCCCCATTTGCCATTCAGTTTAACAGCTGCCAAACCTTCTGTGAAACCTCGGGCAGATTCATACTTCAGTGGCGTCACTTGATTTCCGCTATGATCTACAAAGCCCCACTTGCCGTCCTTTGCCACCACAGCCAATCCCTCTTGTGGGTCTAAAGCATCATCAAACTGCGGTTGGATCAGGACCTTGCCGGTGAAATCTATAACGCCCCATTTACCGTTCTGTTTCATCAAGACCATGCCTTTATTGATCCAGACGTCATCATATATCACGGGGATAACCAGTCTACCGCTTTTATCATACATACCTTCTTTGCCATTCTGTCCAACTCTGAAACACTCCCCGTTGTCATGTCCATACACATAGTCATACTCCACCGGGACAATGATTTTGCCCGTCCGGTCAACAGCACCAAACTTGTTGTTAAGCCACACAACACCCGCCGTCTTACCGAAGGGGTCGCTATTATCATAGATAGCCGGAACGGCAAGATTGCCGGCGCTGTCTATGTAGCCCCATTTGCCATTAAGCTTAACCGCCGCCATTCCGTTACTGAAGGAGTTGACATAATCATACATGGCCGGAATTATCTCTTTGCCGTTCTCATCGATGAAACCCCATTTGTCATTGAGTCTCACTCCGGCCTTTCCTTCTTCAAAACTTTTTATATCTCGATACTTTGCCGGAACGATAAAGGCACCGGTCTTGTCTATGATTCCTTCCTTGCCGTTATAAGTCACGCGGGCTCTGCCTTTGTAAAAGCCATTTGCCCCGTCAAAATCAATGGGAAAGACTTTTTTGCCGTTGACGTCAATAAAACTGCACTTATCACCGTCTCTCACCACGGCCAAGCCCTCTGAAAAATCGCTGAAATAATCATATAGCAGAGGAATAATAATGTTACCCGAACGGTCAATACAGCCCATTTTCCCATTTAATTTAACCAGGGCCATGTTATTGACAAAATTATTTGCTTCCTCATAGACGGCGGGAATTACTATTGTCCCTTTACTGTCAATGTAACCGTATTTATCTTTCAGATTAACCGCAGCCAATCCCCCACTGAAACACTCTGCTCCGTCATATATGGCGGGGATAACAACCTGGCGGCGACATTTATAACCCCACTTGCCGGTGGTCTCATCTACAAAGGGTTTGTACTTGTCGGTGAGCGAGATGATGTTGCTGAGTTTTCCCTCCAGCGAGGTGGTAGCGCCCTCAGTGACGGTGGCGTTGAGCGTCACCGGCTCGTAGTCGTCCTTGCTGATAACGACAGTGTGAGCGCCCACAAGCACATTGTTTAGGATGTTTGGGGTGGTGCCAGCGGAGGCGCCGTCCACGGTGATGGCGGCGTCGTCAGGCTCGTAGGCGATACTGAGGGCGCCGGTTATGGCCTGCAGCGCGGGGAGGGTGAGCGTTCGGGGAGAGGCGCCCTCGGCCAGCGTCACTGTCACGGCGGCAGGACGATGGGACGGTTTACGCCCCTCCACCACATAGTCGCCGGCGGGGAGCTCGCCGCTCCAGGTGCCGCGCCCGCACGTCTCATCGTTGATGACAATCTCGGTGGCCGAGTCGGGGGCGACGACAGTGAGGCGCGGCATCACCGAGCGCGGTCACGGAACCTTCCTCCGGAGCATAGCCCATCGCCTCCACGCGGAACGTATGCTTGCCGTTGCGTAACGGCAGGCGCACACGCCCGTCCCTGACAGCGCGCTCGCTGCCGTCCACATACACGCGTGCCGTGGACGGCGACACCGTCATCACCAGGAAACCCTGCTGCTCCATGGCGCCCCCGTCCGCGCCCGCGCCCTGCGGCGCGTCAAGGTCCAGAACATACGTGACGCCGCTCGCCAGCGGCTCCGGAAAGTCGACCATCAGAGGCTTGAACGTCCGCGACATCACCTTCAGCATTCGCGTGCCCTTGCTCATGTAAACCCAGTATTCGCCGGGCTTCTCCACGACGTCGCCCACGACATTGCCCTGGAAGGTCACGCCGGGCGCTATCACCTGCACCTTGACCACGGCGCAGCGCACTCCGTGGAGGTCGGCCCGCGCATACTTCTGCGCGGTGAGGTCAATGGGCACTGCTTCAAACTTTTTCACGACGGCCTCCTGGGCCTCTGCGGCAAATGCCGCCATCACGGCCATTATCGCGGCCACTATTATTTTCTTCATCAAAAGCTCTGATTGATAATTATTTATTCCTGTTCTTCATTACTCTTCAGATAGGGCTTCACCAGCCAGCGCACCCAGCCGGGCACGTCGTTGAGGACGGCCTTTTTCAGTTCGGGAGCATCGGCGGCGCGGGCTGCCTCCAGGCCCTGCTGATACTTCTGCACCAACATGGCCTTGTATTTGTTCTCCAACATGCGTTGCTGTTTTGCCAGGGCCTCCTGTTTCTCCTTTTCAGCTTTGGCTTGACCCTCGGCCGCGCCGTCATACTTGCCGGTGAGATAAGCCTCGTTGACCGAGCCTTCGCCAAAACCATCTCCCTTGCGGGCTATCTCCTCCCTGACATCACGCATATCCATCAGACTGCGGTCAATCACAAAATAGCGCTTACAAGTGTCGCATTTCTCCATTCGGCGGTCGCCGCGGACAGCGCTCGAGCGCTTTTCGCAGCCGCAGAACGGGCAGACGATGCGGTCGTATTGCAGCACCGAGCCCTTCAGCTCCGGCACAAAACGCTCCAGCGATGCCAGCAATGACATCAGCGCCACATTAATGCCTTCGGCCCTGGTTTGGAGGTGAGTGTCTATGTGGTTATTCTTCATGTCGTATAGGGCCGCGAAGGCATGAATCGGATAAGACGACAAATCGCTGTGGCGCATATAGCTCTCATAACTATCGCTGTACAATTCAAGGGCCTCACGCGGATAGCCGTCGATGATATCTAACAGCTGGCGCACAAGATGCGTGTGCTTGGCCAGCACTGCCATCTCGCGTTGCTTCTCCATGAACTTCGAGCGCAGCAGACGCGGCTTGTCAGGCTCCTTGCTCCATTCATCCAGAGCAATTTCAAGTACAAAGTCCGCGCTTTTGACAGCAGATGCCGGCTTCGAACCGGTAACAGTGCTCCGCATAACCTGCATGATGTCATAAGCATCCCGATAGTTGCCGGGCACGAGATAGCCCATCGCGTTGTTATGCACATTATAGCCGTTGAGAATCAGCTTGCCGAAGCCCATGTAGATGGTGCACAAATCGGCATGGTACTCGTTCTCTTCCCGGTCGTTAAACATTATGTGGCTGTCCTCCAGCCGCTTGTGGCACAGCTCGTGAGCCAGACACGCCAGCAGCTGTCGCGCGTCCGAACGTATGGAGGGATTGATCGAAATCTTCAGGTCACCCGACGTCTGCCCGAACAGCGCAATCTGACCGCCCGTATTCGGCTCAAGCGTCGTGTCGAAGACGCACTTCGGCGTGTACAGGAACATGTTCATAAACGCCAGCATACGCGTGGCCTCGCGGTTGAGCTGCTCCAGGCTCAGAGGCCCGGTAACGCCCTCGAATTCAGTCTCATACTCCACATTGTTGTGGCGCGTGATGCGGCTCTCCATAGTTTTCAGTCGCTTCAGTATCTCTCGCGGGGACAGGTAGGTGTCTTGTGCCATAATTCCTTGGATGTTTATTACTTTTTTTGCAAAGATACGACGTCGGCGCCCCGAAAGCAAACATTTCGCCGTTTTTTGGACGAACCACCCGGTTTTTCTGACGAACTGCGCGGGCGGTGAACTTACAGCCGCGCTTCGTGTTATAAGAATAGACAGTCAAGAAACACATTCAACTAACCCACATAAAACTCACTGAAATGGATAACACAGAAGATAAACAGCTCAGAAAAGAGCAGGACAAAGGCTGGGGCTGGTACCTGGTTGCCTCGCTGCTCGTGTCGGCACTGACACTTGGCATACTCATCTACATCGGCTGGTTCAACGGCGCCACCCACGTCGACTCCCGCAACTCCGACGTCATGGAGGTCTATCCCGCCGAAACGGGCCTCCCCATGTCGCCCGGCGAGAATGACTGGGAGCAGATCGAGAAAGATGGTGCCGAAACCATGGACGTCATCGTCGGCCACGCCCCCGACTCCGAGGACAACGCTCCCTCGGCCGTCCCCGCCACCGGCAAATAATCCCGCCCGTTATCACACACAAGAGAGGCTGAAAACCAAGGGTTTTCAGCCTCTCTTGTGTGCTTCTTAGGACGTTTATTCGGTCGGCTCCGAGTCTTCGTAGTGCTGATAGAGCAGGTCGTTGTAGGGGAAACGCGAGAGATGGATTTCCTTGGCAACGGCATAGATGCGCGCCTTCAGCTCGTCGATGTTCGTGCCGTTCTTGGCCGAGATAAACACGGCATTGTCGCCCATGCGCGCCATCCACGTGGCCTTCAGCTCGTCGAGGCTCACATTCTCCTGTCGCTTCTCGGTGAGGTCGTCCTCGTCCTTGGGAGTGTAGGTGAAACGGTCGATTTTGTTGAAGACCATGATAACCGGTTTGTTGGCGCCGTTGCACACTTCGCGCAGCGTGCGGTCGACCACCTCTATCTGCTCCTGGAACTGCGGATGGGAGATGTCCACGACGTGCACCAATACATCGGCCTCGCGCACCTCGTCGAGCGTGCTTTTGAACGAGTTCACCAAGTGCGTCGGCAGCTTGCGGATGAATCCGACTGTGTCGGTCAGCAGAATCGGCAGGTTGTCGATGGCGATCTTGCGCACCGTGGTGTCGAGCGTGGCGAACAGCTTGTTCTCGGCGAAGACATTGCTCTTCGCCAGCAGGTTCATGATGGTGCTCTTGCCCACGTTGGTATATCCCACGAGGGCCACGCGCGTCAGCTTGCCGCGGTTCTTGCGCTGCACGGCTTTCTGCTTGTCGATGGCCACGAGTTCTTCCTTCAGCAGCGAAATCTTGCGCAGGATGATTCGGCGGTCCGTCTCGATCTGCGTCTCGCCGGGGCCGCGCATGCCGATGCCGCCGCGCTGGCGCTCGAGGTGGGTCCACAGGCGGGTCAGGCGCGGCAGAAGATACTGGTACTGCGCCAGCTCGACCTGCGTCTTGGCCGACGCCGTCTGCGCACGCCGCGCGAAGATGTCCAGGATGAGGCTCGTGCGGTCGAGAATCTTCACCTGCAGCTCGCGCTCGATGTTCTGAACCTGCTTCGACGTCAGGTCGTCGTCAAAAATAACCATGCCGATGTCGTTGTCGGCGACATAGGTCTTTATCTCATCCAGCTTGCCCTTGCCCACATACGTGCGCGGGTTGGGATAGTCGAGCTTCTGGAGGAATTCCTTGACACAGTCAGCGCCGGCCGTGTCGGCCAGGAAGGCCAGCTCCGCAAGATATTCCATGGTCTTCTGCTCGTTCTGCTGCTGGGTGATGAGGCCCACCAGGACGGCGCGTTCCGACTTCTCTTCGCTGATGACAAACTCTTTCATATATTATTAAAGTGCGATATGTTGTTTCTGAAATATAACGCCTCAGAGGCGGCGCGGGTTTACGGCGACGGGCCTCACCCGCGGGGACGATAGACGAGTACGGCCGGATGCGAGTCGAAGATTCGCCGCGCCGTGTCCACAATCTCGTCGGCCGAGAGGCTGAGGTATGTGTTCACGGCCGTGTCCGGCTCCTCGTGGTGCATCTCGGCCATCGCCAGGCGCTGGCCCATGCCGAGATAGTCCATGCAGCCCATCACGGTGACGGCGCGGCGCTTGTTGCGCAGGCGCTGCAGGTCGTAGTCGCTGATGCCCTCGGCGATGACGCTGCGCGCCTCGCTGATGAGCATGTCCACGGCCTCATTCGGCGCCATCTCCTCGTTGGCCAGGCGACCCGTCAGCAGCAGCATGCCGCGGTGCTCCGAGCCCGTGATGGACGCCTCGGCCTCCGTGAAGATGCCGGTCATCACCAGCCGCCGGAAGAAGCGCGAGGCGCGGCCGTCGCTGAGCAGGTCGGTCAGCGCGTCGGCGGCCCAGTAGCCGCGCGTGCCGTACTCGTCCATGAGGTAGGCGACCGTCACCGACGTGGCCGGAACATTGCCGCTCACCGTCTTCTCGCGGCGCTCCCCGAGGTCGGGGACCGGCGGCAGCGTGCGCGGCACGACGGCGCGGGCCGGAATGGGCCCGAACCACTTGCGCGCCAGCCGGAATGCCTCCTCGGTCGTGATGTTGCCGGTGACGGCCAACACAGCGTTCGCGGGCGCATAATGGCTCGTGTACCATGCGCGCAGATCGGCATCGGTCATCCCCTGAATCTGCTCGAAGTTCTTGCCGATAACGGGCCACGAATAGGGGTGGACATCGCCGTAGACCAGCGTGCGCAGATGGTGCGAAAGGTCGCCGTACGGCCGGTTCAGGCACTGCTGCTTGAACTCCTCGATCACCACGTTGCGCTGAACGGCCAGCACGTCAGGCCCAAGAACCGGGCACAGCATGCGGTCGCTCTCCAGATGGAACAGCGTCTCGGCATTGTGGGCCGGCGCGACCTCGTAATAGTTCGTGAAGTCGTTGCCGGTCCAGGCGTTGCTCTCGCCGCCGGCCGCCGTCAGCTCGCCGTCAAAGTCGGCGATATTCTCCGAGCCGCCGAAGAAGTTGTGCTCGAACAGATGGGCCAGTCCCGTGAGCGTCGGCTCCTCGTCGCGCGCGCCGGTGTTGTAGAGAACGTTCAGAGCCACCATGGCCGTGGACGTGTCCTGCACGTGAACCACGCGCAGGCCGTTCTCCAGCGTCAGACGGCTCACCCGCTGCGAGGGCTGCGAAGATGTCAGTTCGGCGTTCACGGCTTGTCCACCACCTTCATGCTCAGCACCTTGATGTCCTGCAGAGGACGGTCGTTGGCGTCGGTCTGAGCCTTCTCGATTTTCTCGACGACGTCCATGCCTTTCACGACCTCGCCGAAGACGGTGTACTGATTGTCGAGGTGGGGCGTGCCGCCGACGGTGGTGTATGCGTCCTTGATTTCCTGAGGCACCTCGGCTTTGCGGCCGGCGAACTTGGCCTCGGTCTGCTCGATGAGTTGCTGCTGGAGAGCGTAGAGACCCTCCTGGTTGCCGGCGGCCTGCATCTGCTGAATCTCAGCCATGTGCTCCTGCGCCAGACGCTGGAACTCGGCCTGCTTCTCCGAATCGAGAGCGTGCGACTCGATCATCGCCATCTCCTGCGCCGACAGCTTCTTGCCCGTGACGATGTAGAACTGCGATGCCGAAGAGCGGCGCTGCGGGTTCACCTGATCGCCCGTGCGCGCAGCCGCCAGAGCGCCGCGCTTGTGGAAGTGGCGAGGATAGAGGATCTCGGCCTCCTGCGTATAGCCCAGGTCGCCGCCGCCGAGCTGTGTGCCGGCCTTCGCCGTCTTGCTGTCGGGGTCGCCGGCCTGAATCATGAATTCGTTGATGACGCGATGGAAGAGCGTGCCGTCGTACGTGCCCTCCTTCACCAGCTTCAGAAAGTTGGCCTGGTGACGGGGTGTGTCGCCGTAGAGCTGCACCGTGATGTCGCCCTCCGTGGTGTGGATGAGCACATATTTGTCTGTTGTGGTTGCCATAGGTGTTGTGTCTTGTTTTATGTTGTCAGTTGCGGATGAGTCGGAGTCCGTGGCGATGCCGGAGGACGAGGACGTGCCCGCGCCGCAGGCCGTCAGCGCCATGGCCATAGCCATCATCGCGAAAAGTTGACGAAGAATCTGTGTCATAGAAGTTTTCGTGTTTAGTGATTGAGCGAAAATGCCGTCGTCCTCAGATCAGACTCTGCGGGAACAGACGCTTGTACATTCTGCGGAAGTTGTTGTCGGCGGCCGACAACTCGCGGGCGCGGGCGTGATAGTCGGCGCCGTAGAGATTCTCGATGAGGTCGCCCAGGTAGGCACGCTCGCGGTCGCGGTCGATAGTCGACGCCACCAGCCGGCGCACATGCTCGCCGTAGGCCTCCGCGTCGATGGCGTGCAGAAAACGCGCTGCCGACGCCGTGAACTGACCGTTGAGGTCAACCTCGCACAGCAGCTCGCACAGCGCCTCAAGCTCGCCGTCGCACTCGCCTATATTGTTGGCGATATACTCATACGTGAGCAGACCGTCCTTATCATTTCTCTTGAGTTTATCCAGTTCTTCAGCTTTCATAACAGGTTTCAGCTAACAGTAAAAAAATAAAAAACGAGTAAAAACACGTGATGTGACGGCGCCGCCCGTCGGCCCGCGCCGTTCTCAAACTGCAAAGATAGCGTATTTTTGCGAGAAACGCACAGAAAACCCCTCGAAATTTCCCTTCCCCGCCCTCCGTCCGCCCTCCTCCGCTCTCTTGCCTCCCGTCCAAGTCTCGTTCGTGAGCGAATGAGGTGAATAACCGCTGAATCTTTCCGAGTAGAGAACAGGTCACACTTTGTGACCGGTTTGTCTTTCCCTCTTATTGCTGTCTGATATTTCCCGGAGGAGGGGGCAGGCGGGGGCGCGGATGGCACCGTGTTCAGCGCCTGCGGCGGCGAATTGAGGGGTGCGAGTGTTAATAAAGGACAAAAAGAGGCTGGGGAGGTGCGGGCGGCGTTAATTTTCGTGAAAAGATTTGCGCAACTCGCCAAAAGGTTGTACCTTTGCACCACTGAAACATCGCGGAGTAGAGCAGTGGTAGCTCGTCGGGCTCATAACCCGGAGGTCGTTGGTTCGAGTCCAGCCTCCGCCACAAACACAAAAAGGAAGTTCCAAGGCTTTTGGAGCTTCCTAATTTTTTTGGCTTTCCGACTCACTGAGCGGCGCCACGCCGACCCTCGCCGCCCCCCGCCGGCTGCGGCCCGCACCGCGCCTGCGCAGAACCAAAGCGACGCCTTTTGAGTTATTCATTATAAACACATTATGTAACTAATGAAGGGAGAAGATTTACAGACCAACCAAAACATGCCGGACCGCGCCGCAGCACACGCCGCAGCGCAGGCCGAGGCGCGCCGCCATGCCGAGGCCGCACCCGCCAGACCCGCCGGCCAGATGGACATGCTCCACGGCCCCCTCGCCGGAAAAATCCTGGCCTTCGCCGTGCCCCTCATCGCCAGCGGCATCCTC
The DNA here is from genome assembly GCA_004552485.1 of Bacteroidales bacterium. Taxonomy (GTDB): domain Bacteria; phylum Bacteroidota; class Bacteroidia; order Bacteroidales; family Muribaculaceae; genus CAG-873. The sequence goes on from SFOH01000067.1 coordinate 14,314, forward strand.
CAGCAGTCGTTCAACGCCGTCGACGTCGCCATCATCGGACGCTACTCCACCGCCAACGCCATCGCCGCCGTCGGCAGCAACGGCCCCATCATCAGCATCCTCGTAAACCTCTTCCTCGGCATCGCCGTCGGCGCCAACGTCGTCATCGCCAACTACCTCGGCCAGCGCAACCACGACGGCGTACGCCGCTCCATCTCAACCGTCATGATGGTCGCCGTCGCCTCCGGACTCCTCCTCCTGCTGCTCGGCGTAACCCTCGCCCGCCCGATCCTCGAGGCCATGAACGCCCCCGCCGAAGTCATCGACCTCGCCACCGAATACCTCCGCATCTTCTTCTGCGGAATGCCCTTCATGATGATCTACAACTTCGGCTCGGCCATCATGCGCTCCGTCGGCGACACGCGCCGGCCCTTCTACGCCCTGCTCGTGGCCACCGTCGTCAACCTCGTCCTCGACCTCCTCTTTGTCGCCGCCTTCGACATGGGCGTCGCCGGCGTCGCATGGGCCACCGTCATCGCCAACGCCGTCAACGCCGCCGTCATGCTCATCTTCCTCGTGCGCATGCCCGACCCCGTCGCCCTCGACTTCCACAACCGCCACTTCTCGCGCTCCATCTTCCGCAAGATTCTCGTCATCGGCCTCCCCGCCGGACTCCAGGGCATGATCTTCTCCATCTCGAACATCTTCATCCAGAGCACCATCAACAGCTACGGCGCCGCGGCCATCGCCGGCTCCTCGGCGGCGCTCACCTTCGAGGCCTACTGCTACTTCATCATCGTCTCCTTCTCGGCCTCCGCCATCGCTTTCGTCGGCCAGAACTACGGCGCCGGCCTCTACGACCGCTGCCGGCGCGTGTGGGGTATCTGCCTGCTCTATGCCTTCCTCTTCTGCGGCATCACCAACGCCCTCATCGTCATTTTCGGCGACCAGTGCATCGGCATCATCACCACCGACCCCGCCGTGATGGTCTACGCCAAGGAGCGCCTCCACATCGTGCTCATGTGCCAGGCCATCGCCGCCTCCTACGAGGTCTCCGGCTCCTACATGCGCGGCCTGGGTTACTCCATGACGCCTATGGTTCTCACCATCTTCGGCACCTGCGTCCTGCGCCTCGGCTGGGTCTACATCTACCGCGACATCGACCCCTCGTTCATGTCGCTCTTAACCATTTACCCCATTTCGTGGGTCATCACCGGCATCGCCGTCGTCGCCGCCGCCTTCCGCGTCCAGCGCAAGGCCTTCCGCAAACTCTCTCCCGCATAATCCCCCCACTCCTCCCTGCCCCGCCACATCCCCCTCCTCTCTCCACTGCCCGGGTCGCCCTTTACCGCCCCGCAGACCGCGGCGGCGATTTCCCCCAGATAACACAAAAGGCAGCGCCGCAATGGCGCTGCCTTTTGTGTTATCTGGGGGGGGTACGGAGGGTTATTTCTTGATAACCTCCACGTTGTGCTTACCGTTGACGGTGAGGAGGTAAATACCGGCGGGGAGGTCGCCCACATAGAGCGTGGCCTTACCGTTGGCGCTGACTTTCTCATCCTTGACGATGGCGCCATTGGCGGCTGTCATGCGCAGGCTGTTGATGTTGCCGGCGGCCTGTACAGTGACATAGTCAACTGCGGGCACAGGATAAACCTTGACGGAGCCGAGGTAGCTGTCGAAAGCGATGTCCTCAACAGCGGTGGTGCCGCCGTCGGTGATTGTGGTGGAAACGTTGGCTTCCTGAGTGATGGCGGGATTCTCGTCGGCATACACTGCGGTCACACGATACTGTGTGTTGGGGCCAGGCTCTTCATTGGTGAAGTAGTAACCTACGGCATCGGGCTTGTCGGTGTCAAAGTTGTCCTTGTCATGGTTAAAGTCATAGTCACCGGGGATGTAACCGGGCTTGT
>SFOH01000018.1 GCA_004552485.1 Bacteroidales bacterium
AAAGGGGGGCTTGGAAATCAAAAAAACAAGCTCATCTGCATCTAAGCTGCGATTGAGTCACACTTTTATGCCCTATCCGATTTTTATCGGACAGCAATAAAAGTTTTTGTTGCGTCTTTGCTCTCTTCTGTTGGCGAAAGGGCATAATTAAAGGCCGTGTGCCAAAAGAATAGGTGTTTTGGACGCACGGCCTCGTCGAGGGGGAGAGAGGTTATCTGATGCAGGGCTTATTTGGTGAGGGGGGAGTAGTCGCGGGAGTAGCGGAGCATCTGGGCGGGATAGTCCTCGGTGTAGGTGACGCGGATGTCGGTGATGTTGCCCTCGGCGTCGCGAACGGGAGTGTAGACGGGGTTCACGAAGCCTTTGTAGGGGGCGATGTTCAGGTGGGAGTAGCGCTTGAGCACTTCCTTGTGGAGCTTGGGGTCAACCTTCACGCCATAGTCGAGGACGAGGCGGCGGCCGGCCTCATAGTCGCCCGTCGAGCGGATGCGCTGCACTTCGCGGAGCAGCTCGCCGAAGAGGTTGCGCAGGGCCTTGTAGTCGTTGATTTTCACGAAAGTCTTGCCGTTCTTCTTCACGAGTTCCACGACCTTGTCCTTCTTGCCGTGCTCGAGGGCCCAGGCGGCGATGAGCTGGCGGTTGCGCATGTGGGCTTCTTCGATGTCCTTGCCGGGCTCGATGCGCATGAGCTGTGTCATGAGGCCGTTGAGCATATACTTGTAATACTCTGATTTGTAGGCATCAGGGTTGTCGAGGAGGCCGAGCTCGATGAGCTTGGGGTCGGCGAGATAGTAGAGGGCGAAGAGGTCGGCGCGGGCTTCTTCGAGGGTCGAGCCATGCTCTTTGAGGGCATCGGGGTCAACGCCGGGGAGAAGTTTGCCGGAGCCGTGGCCAAGGCACTCGTGAAGGTCTGTGTGGAGGTTGTCGGTGATGAAGAGATACTCGTCAAGAAGCTTGGCGGTGGGTTTGTCGATGACGAACTCTTCGTTGAAGCCGTTGCCATGGGCGGCGGCATCGTAGGCCTCGGTGATGTTCTCGATGGTTACGGACTTGGAGCCGTGAGCGGCGCGAATCCAGTTGGCATTGGGGAGGTTGATGCCGATGGGCGTGGAAGGATAGGAGTCTCCGGCAAGGATAGCTGCTGTGATGACTTTGGCAGACACGCCTTTCACCTTCTCCTTACGGAAGCGGGGGTCGATGGGGCTGTGGTCCTCGAACCACTGCGCGTTGGAGGAGATTATCTCGGTGCGGTGGCTGGCCTTGTCGTTGCGGAAATTGACGATGGACTCCCACGAGCCGGTCATTCCCAGGGGATCGCCGTAGCTCTCGATGAAGCCGTTGATGAAGTCGACTTTCGACTTGGTGTCCTCGGCCCAGGCGATCGAGTAGTCGTCGAAGGTCTTGAGGTCGCCGCTGCCGTAGAATTCCACGAGCTTGTCGATGATGTCTTTCTGTGCGGGATTCTCGGCATACTCGCGGGCGCGGAGCAGGTTCTCCATGATTTTGGCGATGGCGTCGGAGTAGAGGCCGCCGAGTTTGTAGCGCTGCTCCACGACTTTGCCGTCGACCTTGGCGACGCGGGCATTGAGGCCGTAGGAGATGGGGGTGAGGTCGGTGGTGTCCTTGAGGGCGGCGTAGTAGTCCTCAACCTCTTTCTGAGTCACGGTGTTGTCATAGAGGTTGTTGGCGGAGGTGCGGATGAGGTCCTGGCCGTCGGCCTGGTTGACGCGCTTGGCGTAGAGCGTGGGGTTGAAGATCGCCTCGGCGAGGAGGTTCATCTTGGCCTCGTCGCCGAGGTTGTTGGCCTTGAACTGCTCCTCGAAGAAGGCGCGCGGGAACTTCGGAACGAACTTGTCAGTGGAATAGTGATGGTGGATGCCGTTACCGAACCACACCTGTTTGAGGTAGGTCTCGAAGTTCTTGAAGTCGGCGGCGTTGCGGTCGCCTTTGTAGTTGACATAGATGGTCTCGAGGACGGGACGGAGCTGAAGGTTGAGCTCGCCGTTCTGGTCCCAGAGGATGTCGCGGCCGTTGATGGCGGCCTCGGTGAGATAGTAGACGAGGAGTTTCTGGTTGAGAGTGAGATTCTCGAAGTCGGGAACTTTGTAGCGGAGCACTTCGATGTCGGCGAAGCGGTCCACGTGGTAGTCAAAGGGTTTCTCTTGTGCCATTGCGGGGAAGGCTGCGGCCGCGGCGACGAGAGCGGCGGCCATGGTTGTTCTTGATATCATAGACTGATTGGATGGGGGATTATTCGATGTAGAGGACGAGGCCCTTGAGGTATTCGCCCTCGGGATGGTAGATGTTGACGGGATGGTCGGCGGGCTGGGTCAGCTGATGGAGGATGCGCACGCGGCGCCCGGTCTGAGCGGCGGCCGAGAATACGGCGAGGCGGAACTGTTCGCGAGAGACGGCCTGCGAGCACGAGAAGGTGAAGAGGACGGTGCCGGGCGCTGCCTTTTGGATGGCGGCGGCGTTGAGGCGCTGATAGCCGCGGAGGGCATTGCGGATGGCGCTGCGGTGCTTGGCAAAGGCGGGCGGGTCGAGGACGATGAGGTCGTAGGCGCCGTCATCCATACGGTCGAGGAATTTGAAGGCGTCCTCGGCGAACGATTTGTGGCGCGGGCAGTCTTTGCCGAAGTTGAGCTCGACGTTGGCGTCGGTCAGCGAGATGGCCTTGGCCGAGGAGTCGACGGAGTGGACAAGCTCGGCGTCGCCGCGGAGGGCGTAGACGCTGAAGCCGCCGGTGTAGCAGAACATGTTGAGCACGCGGCGTCCGCGGGCATACTTCTGCAGCAGGGCGCGGTTGTCGCGCTGGTCGACGAAGAAGCCGGTTTTCTGGCCGCGGAGCCAGTCGATGTTGAAGCGCAATGAGTTCTCGGTGCTGACGCATGAGACGTTGGCGCCGCCGATGATGTAGTCGTCGACGGGGTCGAGGTCGGCCTTGTAGGGGAGCGTTGTCTCGCTCTTGTAGAAGACATTTTTGACGCCGAGGCCGTCGATTTCGGTGAGCTCGCGGGCGATGATGTCGCGGGCGAAGTGCATGCCGGGCGAATGGGCCTGCATGACGGCGGTGTCGCCGTAGATGTCGATGACGAGGCCGGGGAGGAAGTCGCCCTCGCCGTGGACGAGGCGAAAGGTGTCGTTGTCGGGGCGGCGCAGTCCGAGGGTCTGACGCAGGGCGTAGGCGCGGGTGAGGCGGCTGCGGAAGAAGGCGGCGTCGATCTCGGTGTCGGCAAAGTCGAGGATGCGGACGGCGATGGAGCCTATCTGGTAATGGCCCACGCCGACGACGCGGCCCTCGGCGGTGACGACTTTCACCACGTCGCCCTCCTCGACGGAGGCGGGAACGTTGGCGAGAGCTCCGGAGAACACCCAGGGGTGGAAGCGCTCAAGGCTCTCCTGCTTGCCGCGCTTGAGGGTTACGGTCTGATATGATGTGCTCATTTGAAGAAGAATTTGTAGATGTCATTGCCGTTGGCGTAGACCAACAGGAGCAGGAGGAAGGCCATGCCGACCATCTGGGAATACTCCAGCACTTTGATCGACGGCTTGCGGCGCGTAATGATCTCCCAAAGAGTGAAGACAACGTGGCCGCCGTCGAGGGCCGGGATGGGCAGGATGTTCATAAACGCCAGGATAACAGAGAGGAAGGCGGTGAAGTACCAGAAGGTGTACCAGTTCCACTGGGCGGGGAACATATTGCCGATGGCGCCGAAACCGCCGACGCTCTGTGCGCCCTCTTTGGTGAAGATATACTTCATCGAGGAGACGTAGGTGGTCAGTTTCTCCCAGCCGTCGGACATGCCTTTGGGGATGGACTCGAAGAAGTTGTAGGAGACGTGGGTGACGGGGAACATCTCGCTGACGGGCATGAGCATGATGCCGATTTTGCCGGCGGAGTTGACGGCGACGTTCACCGTGGCGTGCGAGCCGTCGGCGCGCTCGACGAGCATGGGCACGGTCTTGGATTTGGCCTTCTCCAGCGCGGGATAGAACTCTGTGAGCGAGGGCGTTGTGTCGTTGGCGACGCGGAGGATGCGATCGCCCTTGAGGATGCCGCCCTTAATGGCCGGTTCGCCTTTCAGGAGCGAGTCGACGCGGACGGGGACACGGTAGGTGAAGATGGCCTTTTCGTCGGCGTCCTTCAGCAGGGTCGAAACGTATTCCTGCGGGATGTTGATGGTGACGGTGTCCTTGTGGTTGCGCAGCACCTGAACGGTGCCGCCTTTGTTGATGAGGTTCCAGGCGAAGCTCTGGTCGCCGGCATCGGCGTAGGCGCCGTTGTAGGTGAGCAGGATGTCGCCGTTGCGGAAGCCGAGTTTCTGGAACTGCTCGGAATAGTCCATGCCTTCTTCGGCCTTGTCGAACTTGACGAAGTCGGCGCCCCAGTACCAGGCGATGCCGATGTAGATGACGATGGCGAGGATGAAGTTGAAGAGGACGCCGGCCACCATCACCATCAGGCGCGGGAAGGGCTTCTTGGCGCGGAACTCCCAGGGCTCGGGCTCGGAGGCCATGGAGTCGGCGGTCTGCGTCTCGTCAATCATGCCGGCGATTGAGCAATAGCCGCCGAGGGGCAGCCATCCCAGTCCGTAGAGGGTGGCGCGCCACGTGGGCTTGCCGTTCTTCATGGCCGGGTGCTTCTTGCCGAGCTTGAATTTGAGCAGCGAGCGCTCCTCTTCCACCTCTTTTTCGACGGTTTCCATGTCGGGACCGGGCATCTTTTTCTTGACTTTTTTGGTCCACGCGATGACCTGGAGGGTGTTGGCGTCGGGACGGTATTTGAGCAGAGAGAACCAGGGGTTGAAGAAAAGGTAGAAGCGCTCGACACGCATGCCGTAGATGCGCGCGAACAGGTAGTGGCCGAACTCATGTATGGTTACGAGCAGCACGAATGCCAGGATTAGCTGGGCGGCTTTTATCAGAAATGTCTCCATTAAGGGGTGTTTAGGGGTTTAGTGTTGAAGATGGGTTGCGTCGCGCGGGGGAATCAACGCGCGGCGGCGATGCGGCTCACGATCTCGGAGGCGCAGCGCCGTGCCGACATGTTCGAGCCGACGTAGTCGTGATAGTCCGGGGCGGCGATGTAGGGCTCGCGCTCGAGGGTCTCGGCCGTCACGGTGTAGATGTCGCAGAAGGGGATGCGGCCGTCGCGGAAGGCCTGGTTGGCGATTTCGTTGGCGGCGTTCACCACGCAGGCCGCGTTGCCGCCGCGCTCGAGGGCCTTTTGGGCGAAGGTGAGGCAGGGGAAGAGCTCGGTGTCGGGATGTGCGAAGGTGAGGTTGACAATCTGCGGCAGAGTGAGCGGCTGCGATGCTCCCTCCAGGCGCGTGCACTCGCCGAGGGCGTAAGCGATGGGCAGGCGCATGTCGGGGATGCCCAACTGCGCTTTCACGGCGCCGTCAACGAACTCAACCATCGAGTGGACAATGCTCTGGGGGTGCACCACGGGCGTGATGCGCTCGGCGGGGATGTTGAACAGGTAGTGGGCCTCGATGATTTCGAAGGCCTTGTTCATCATCGTGGCGGAGTCGATGGTGATTTTGGCGCCCATGCTCCAGTTGGGGTGGCGCAGGGCGTCGGCGACGGTGGCCGTGCGGAGCTGCTCGGCGGTCCAGGTGCGGAAGGGGCCTCCGGAGGCGGTGATGATGAGGCGGCGCACCGACCCGGGCTCTTCGCCGGCGAGGCACTGTGCGATGGCCGAGTGCTCGGAGTCGATGGGGAAGAGGCGGCTGCGCGACTCGGCGAGGAGTCGCCGCACGAGGTCGCCGGCGACGACGAGCGTCTCCTTGTTGGCGAGGGCTATGTCTTTGCCGGCGCGGATGGCGGCGATGGTGGGCGCAAGGCCGCTGTAGCCGACGGTGGCGTTGACGACCATGTCCACGTCGGCACGCGCGCCGGCGTCGGCCACGGCCTGCGCTCCAGCCCGGGCCTCGATGCCGCTGCCGGCGAGGCCTTCCTTGAGGCGGGCGTATTTGCTTTCGTCGGCGATGACGGCCACGGCAGGGCCGAATTCGAGCGCCTGTTCGATGAGGCGGTTAACGTTGCTGCCCGCGCAAAGGGCGCTGACGGCATATCTGTCCGGATGGCTCCGCACTATATCCAGAGTCTGCGTGCCGATGGACCCCGTGGAGCCTATCAGGCACAGCCTCTTTGTTTTATCTGACTGGTGCATTGTTTCTTAACTGATACATTATTGGAACGCACGCACACGCGCGTGCGCACATCTTCCGCAAAGGTACGAAAAATTCCCTGAATCAGCGTGCCTGAGTAGCTAATTTTTATAAGTCTTATAAGATTTATATGATTTATAAGATTTATAAAACTTATTAGACCAATTAGTCCGATAGGTTAGCCGAAGAGCCAGTGCTCGAGGATGTAGATGCCGATGCCGAGGAGGTAGCCCAGGAGCGCAAGGCCGCTGAACTTCTTCAGATACCAGCCGAAGTTGATTTTCTCGATGCCCATGGCAATCACGCCGGAGGCGGAGCCGATGATGAGCAGCGAGCCGCCGACACCGGCGCAGTAGCTGAGCAGGCCCCAGAAGTGGCCGTCCACCACGAAGTTGGCGGCATAACCGCTCACCGTCGGGTCGGCGATGGGATACATGCCCATCACACCGGCAACCATGGGCACGTTGTCGATCACTGACGAGAGCGCGCCGAGGAGGGTGTTGATGATGTAGACGTCGTGGACGTGGGTGTCGAGGACGTTGGCGAGCGTGGCCAGGACGCCGGTGCTCTGGAGCACGGCCACGGCCATGAGGATGCCCAGGAAGAAGAGGATGGAGGGCATGTCGACGCGCGAGATGACTTTCGGGATGCGGTACTGCTGTTTCTGCTTGCGCAGGCGGCCGTTGTAGAGCAGCTCGGTGACAACCCAGAGCACGCCCAGCACGAGGAGGATGCCCAGGAATGGCGGCAGGTGGGTAATGGTCTTGAAGACAGGCACAAAGATGAGGCCGCCGACGCCCAGGATGAAGATGAAGAGTTTGTCGCCGTTGCGCAGGTCGGAGCGCTGGACATCGTTCTTGATGGGCTCGGGGAGGCGTCCTTTCAGCTTGCGCGAGACGATGAGCGTGGGCAGGAGGACGGAGACGACGGAGGGCAGCAGCACGAATTTGACGAGGGCGCTGACGGTGACGTTGCCGTTGGCCCACAGCAGGATGGTGGTGACGTCGCCGATGGGGCTCCAGGCGCCGCCGGAGTTGGCGGCGAGGATGATGGTGCCGGCATAGATCCACCGCTCGCGCTTGTGGGGCACGAACTTACGCAGGAGCGTGAGCATGACGATGGTGGTGGTGAGGTTGTCGAGGACGGCGGAGAGGAAGAATGTGAGCCATGTCATGATCCACAGCAGTTTGCGGCGTTTGCGCGTGTGGATGCGGCTGGTGATGACGGTGAAGCCGTCGTGGACGTCGATGAGCTCGACGATGGTCATGGCGCCAAGGAGGAAGAGGACGGTCTGGGCGATGTCGCCGAGGTGTTCGACGAGGTCGACGTTGCAGACATAGCTCAGCGCCTGCTTGTTCTCGCCCTGCTGATAGAGCGAGGGATTCTCGGAGACGTACTGCTGGAACTTGGCGCCGGCGATGTCGGGCACGATGGTGTCGGCGCCAACGGCGTAGAGCACCCACATGAGCATGCCGAGCGTCAGCGCCGTGGCCGTTTTGTCAACCTTCAGCGGATGCTCCAGGGCTATACACAGGTAGCCTATTATAAAGAGTATAATGATGTATGTTATCATTCAGTTTCCCAACGGTTTTTATATAGGGTAATAAATGTGTGAATAAGCGATATTGTCAGACAACGCGGGCTGCCCGGCCGGAGCCGGCCCCTTTTCTGACTGCAAAGTTACGCAACAATTAATTACCCTGCAATTTTTATTGAAGAATATTTTCAGTAATTATCGGCTTTTTTTGACGGAAAAGCATTATCTTTGCAGTTGGGTTGGCGTGCCCCCGTGCGCGCCGCCCCGCTTAACCACACATCGCTATGAACTATTTTATCACCGGCGGCGCCGGATTCATCGGCGCAAACTTCGTGAAATACATCCTGCGCACCCATCCTGACGCCCGCGTCACGGTGGTGGACGCCCTCACCTACGCCGGAAACATCGACAATCTCGCCGAGGAAATTCGCGACGGCCGCATTCGTTTCATCCACGCCTCCATCAACGACGCCGAGGCCATGGCCCGTGCCTTTGAGGAGACGGAGCCGGACTTTGTGGTGAACTTCGCCGCCGAGACCCACGTCGACCGCTCCATCACCGGCCCGCGCGTCTTCGCCGACACCAACATCCTGGGCACGATGACGCTGCTCGAGGCGGCCCGCCGCGCCTGGCGTCGTCCCGACGGCTCGTGGCAGTCCGGCAAGCGCTTCCTCCACATCAGCACGGACGAGGTATACGGCTCATTGCCAAAGGAATACGGCGAGCCTAAGCCCATCGCCATCCCCGACGACATCCGCGCCTTGGTGGCCCGACGCCGCGACGTGCCCGCCGCCTTCGGCAGCGGTTTCTTCACCGAGAAGACGCCCCTGGCGCCACGCTCGCCCTACTCCGCCGCAAAGGCTTCGGCCGACATGATGGTCATGGCCTGGCACCACACCTACGGCCTGCCCGTCAACATCACCCGCTGCTCGAACAACTACGGCCCGATGCAGTTCCCCGAGAAGCTTATTCCCCTGCTCATCAACAACATACAGCAGGGCCGCGAGCTCCCCGTCTACGGCAAGGGTCTGAACGTGCGCGACTGGCTCTATGTCGACGACCACTGCTCGGCCATCGACGCCGTCCTGCTCCACGGACGCCCCAACGAGGTCTACAACATCGGCGGCTTCAACGAGAAGACCAACATCGACATCGTCCGTCAGGTCGTCGACCTTGTGGCCGAATTCACCGGCACCGCCCCGCGCCACGACCTCATCACCTACGTCACCGACCGTCCCGGCCACGACATGCGCTATGCCATCGACCCCCTCAAGACGGCCGCCGAGCTGGGATGGGTGCCGCTCACAACCTTCGAGCAGGGCATTCGCCGCACCGTGCGCTGGTATCTTGACAACCCCGAGTGGGTGCGCAAGATTGTCAGCGGCGAATACATGGACTATTACAAAAAACAATATAACCGCTAACGCGACACCCCTAACACTGTTCATCCGATGAAAGGAATAGTTCTGGCCGGAGGCACCGGCAGCCGCCTTTTCCCCCTCACGCGCGGCGTCTCCAAACAGCTCATGCCGGTCTACGACAAGCCCATGATCTACTACCCCGTGTCAGTGCTCATGCTGGCCGGCATCCGCGACATCCTCATCATCTCCACGCCCGAGGACCTGCCCTCCTTCCGCCGTCTCCTCGGCGACGGCCGCGACCTCGGCGTCAGCTTCAGCTATGTCGAGCAGCCGCGTCCCGAGGGCCTGGCCCAGGCGTTCATCCTCGGACGCGATTTCATCGGCAGTGACGACGTGTGCCTGGTCCTCGGCGACAACATCTTCTACGGCCAGGGCTTCACGGGCATGATGCGCCACGCTGTCGCCGACGCCTCGCGCGGCCTGGCCACGGTGTTCGCCTACACTGTTCAGGACCCGCAGCGCTATGGCGTGGTCACGCTCGACAGCGAGGGGCTGCCCGTTCGGCTGGTCGAGAAGCCGAAGGTGCCGGAGTCGGACAAGGCTGTCGTCGGCCTCTACTTCTACCCCAACGACGTGGTGAACGTGGCCCGCGAGGTCAAGCCCAGCGCCCGCGGCGAACTGGAGATTACTTCGGTGAACAACAGCTATTTGGACGCCGGACGCCTGCGCGTTCAGTGCTTCGGCCGCGGCTTTGCCTGGCTCGACACGGGCACGGTGGAGAGTCTGATGGACGCCGCCTCGTTCGTGCAGGCCATCCAGAACCGCCAGGGGCTGAAAATCGCCGCCCTCGAGGAGGTGGCCTATCGCCGCGGGTTCATCGACAACGAACAGCTGCGGCGCCTCGCAGAGCCCATGCTCTCAAACAGTTACGGTCAATATCTCATGAGCCTTGCCGATGGAAAAATTCTCTAAACCAACCATAATCACCATCCCCAAGATTGCCGACCCGCGCGGCAACCTCTCCGTGATTCAGCAGAACGACACGGTGCCCTTTCCCATCGCCCGCGTCTTCTACCTCTACGACGTCCCCGCCGACAGCTCGCGCGGCGGCCATGCCCATCACCGCGACAACCAGTTTATGATTGCCATGGCCGGCAGCTTCGACGTGGTGCTCGACAACGGCCGCGAGAAGCGCCGCTACACGCTCAACCGCCCCTATCAGGGGCTGCTTATTCCGCCCGGTTTCTGGCGCACGATGGACAATTTTTCGGCCGGCTCGGTGTGCGTGGTCATCACCGACAACCCCTACGACGAGAGCGACTACATCCGTGAGTATGAGGAATTTGTAGCCACTTCCGACCCCGAAACGCATCCCTTCTGAACCGCCATGGACACGCCCCGTTACCCCTTCCTGCGTCTCTCCGACGTCAATGCCCCCTTCCGCGACGAGATGGCCGAGGCCATGCTCCGCGTTCTCGACAGCGGATACTATGTCGGCGGCCCCGAGCTCGAGCGCTTCGAGCAAATGCTGGCCGCGCAGACCGAGGCGCCGTATGCCGTGGGATGCACGAACGGTCTCGACGCGCTGCGCCTCATCTTCCGCGCCTACATCGAGCTGGGCCGGCTGCGCCACGGCGACGAGGTGATTGTCCCCGCCAACACCTACGTGGCATCCGTCCTGTCCGTCACCGACAACGGCCTGACGCCTGTCTTCGTGGAGCCGTCATTAGACACGCTAAACATTGATACTGCGCTGATTGAGAAGGCGATAACGCCGCGGACGAAGGCCATTCTCACCGTCCACCTTTACGGCCGTGCGGCCTGGGACAGGCAGTTCGCCGACGTGGCACGGCGCCACAATCTCATTGTGGTCGAGGACAATGCGCAGGCCATCGGCGCACGTGCCGACGCGGCCGGACTCTTCGGCACGCACACGACCGGCGGGCTCGGTCATGCCGGCGCTTTCAGCTTCTATCCCACCAAGAACATTGGCGCCCTCGGCGATGCCGGCGCCGTGGTCACTCACGATGCCGAACTGGCCGCCGCCATCCGCGCCATCCGCAACTATGGCTCTGACCGTCAGTATCATAACATCTTCAAAGGCCTCAACTGTCGCCTCGACCCCATGAAGGCCGCCGTCCTGGCCGTGAAGCTCCCGCACACCGACGCCGAAAACCAGCTTCGCCGCGACCGCGCCGCCCTCTATAACCGGCTCGTTTCCAATCCCTTTATCATCAAACCCGAGTACTCCGACTCGCCCTCGAGCGTCTGGCATCAGTATGTCGTCCGCATCAATCCCGATGCCGCACCCGGCGCTGACGGCGAAGACCGCTACCAACGTCTCGCTGCCGCGCGCGACGACCTGCGCAACTATCTGAGGAACAACGGCGTAGAGACCGCCGTACACTATGCCGTGCCGCCACATCTCCAGCCCTGCTACACGGAGTATGCCCACCTCGCGCTGCCCGTCACGCGCCTCATCGCTTCGACGGTGGTGTCGCTGCCGATCACGCGCACCACGCCGCTCGACGACATCCCCGCCATCGCGGCCATCCTCTCGGCTTACCGCCCCTCGCTGTAATCCCCCTAACCACACTCGTTCGCGCCATCCCTGTACGCTAAGGTCTAAAAATTTCGGCGAATGATTTCACATCTTTTAGCAATGATGGGAAGAGTCATTTTACATCCATGGCTGTACCTTTGCACTATCAAACAAAGACTTACAGTTATGACAAACTTCTCTTCCTCCGACATTGTCTTCGCCACCATCTCTCAGCGCGGCAACATGCTTCTCAACCTCCGCCTCTCCGGCATCACCGCTCCCCGCGACATCTACGGCGCTATCCGCTCGGCCCTCCCCAACCTCTCGGGCCTGGCGCGCCTCTCGATTCGCAACGCCTCGCAGGGCTGGTCGACCACCTCGGCCCACCTCTTCAGATAAGGCGCGACGCGTCCGCGTCCGCCCAAGAAATAGACTGCGCCGCAGCCTCCGTATCGCACGGATGCTGCGGCGCAGTCTTTCAATCTAAAAGTCTATTATCGAGCGGTTTAAGGTCTTATTTGATGGGGCGGATGCTGATGGCGTAACCGCCGCCGGGAGCTACCGTCAGTTTGAGCTTCGACTTGGAGGTCACGGTCTTGCGAGAGATGACGTAGGCCTGAGGATTGGTCAGGTAGTGGGCATCGGGGGCGTCGGCATAGATGATGGCCTCGTATTTGCGGCCGGGGTCGAGGAAGTTGAGCGAGAGATTGCTCTTGTGGCCATGCTCGGAGGCGGTGCAGCCGACGAACCAGTTGTCGGTGCCTTTGGCCTTGCGGGCGGCGGTGACGTAGCGGCCGGGCTCGGCTTCGAGGTAGCGGCTCTCGTCCCAGTCGACGGCGACGTCGCGGATGAACTGGAAGGCGTCGGCGAAGCGCTCGTAGTTCTCGGGCAGGTCGGCGGCCATCTGCAGCGGCGAATACATCGTCACATAGAGCGCCAACTGGCGGGCGAGCGTGCTGTTGCAGTGGCCCTGGCTCTGCGGATTCAGCTTTTTGATGTCCATCTCGAAGATGCCGGGGGTGTAGTCCATCGGACCGCCCTGCAGACGAGTGAAGGGGAGGACGGTGGTGTGGAAGGGTTTGTTGCCGGCAAAAGCCTCATACTCAGTGCCTCGTGCGCTCTCGTTGCCGATGAGGTTGGGATAGGTGCGGCACAGTCCGGTGGGGCGCACGGCCTCGTGGGCGTTGACCATGATGTGGTGTTTGGCAGCCTCGGTGACGGCATAGAGATAGTGGTTGACCATCCACTGGCCGTAGTGATGCTCGCCGCGGGGAAGGATGGGGCCGACGTAGCCGCTCTTCACGGAGTTGTAGCCGTTGTCTTCCATGAACTTGTAGGCCTGAGCCATGTGGCGCTCGTAGTTGCGGGCGCTGCCGCTGGTCTCGTGATGCATCATCAGCTTCACGCCGCGCGAGTGGGCGTAGTCGTTCAGAGCCTTCACGTCGAAGTCGGGGTAAGGCGTCACGAAGTCGAAGACCTTGTCCTTGGAGTGGCCGAACCAGTCTTCCCAGCCTTCGTTCCAGCCCTCCACGAGCACCTGGTCGAAGCCGTTGTCTGCGGCAAAGTCAATGTAGCGGCGCACATTCTCGTTGTTGGCGGGGTGGTTGCAGTGGGGCTTGAGTTTGGTGTAATCGGTTTCGCCGAGTTTCACGGAGGGAACGTCGTTGGTGTACGACCACTGCTTGCCGCCGGCAATCATCTCCCACCATACGCCCACGTATTTGACGGGCTTAATCCACGATGTATCAGCGTATTTGCAGGGCTCGTTGAGGTTGAGGATGAGGTTGGAGGACAGCATGTCGCGGGCATCGTCGCTGATGATGAGTGTGCGCCAGGGGGTGTGGCACGGGCTCTGCATGTGGCCCTTGTTGCCCTGGGCGTCCGGCGTCAGCCATGAGGTGAACACCATGTTTTTGTCGTCGAGGTTGAGGTGCATACACGAGTAGTCGACCAACGCGGCCTCGTGGATGTTGAGGTAGACGCCGTCGTCGGTTTTCATCTGCAGCGAGGTCTGCACGCCGGTGGGCGAAAACGTTGTCTGTGAGAGGTTTGAGGAAATGGAGCCGATCATGTTGGGGCGAATTTCAGACAGGCGGCTTTCGGTCCAGTCATACTCCTGTGTGTCGTAGTCGCCGGCAATCCACCAGGCAGTGTGGTCGCCGGTCATAGCGAACTGCGTATTCTCCTCTTTGATAATAAAATATGCCATGGCATTGTCCTTCTGCGGGAACTCGTAACGGAAGCCCACGCCGTCGTCGTAGACGCGGAAGCGCAGGTTCATCTTGCGGTAGTGCTCGGGCTGGTCCATGGTGAGCAGAAGCTCGTTGTAGTGGTTGCGGATGTTGGCGTTTTCGCCCCACACGGGCTGCCAGGTCTCGTCGAAGGTTGAGGTCTCGGTGCCCGTCAGCTTGAAGCCGCCCATGAGGTCTGGGCCGTCGGCGAGGGTGAAGCCGAGTGTGGAGGGCTTAACAATGGGTTTACCCTTATAGTCGACACTGTAGGTGGGGACGCCGTCGATGACATCGGCGTGGACCGTGATCTGCCCGCCGGGCGAGGTCACGTCGGCTCCGTGTGCGGCCGCGGCACAGCCGAGGACCATGGCGGCGGCAATCGTAATCTGGTTTTTCATGACAATAATTGATTGAGTTTTGAGAATTGCGTTGTTGATAGATGAATGGGTGACTGGCTGCGTCTTATCAGCACCTCGACGGCAAAGTTACGCACGAAAAGCATGCATGTCAAGAAAAAGTAGACAAATTGTAGAGATTTAAAAAGCTTATTACCTTATCACTCTGCTCTTTAACCTAATCTTCGGCCCCTAAAAATGTAGCTAAAAAAGTAGATGAAATTGGCCGGAAAAGTAGCGTAAACTACCGACGCCGACTTTAATTGTCCCTATTCGGGCAAAAAAATTTGCTGCGGTCGCGAAAAATTTGCTATCTTTGCAAAACAGACGCGCGCCGTCGCGCGGCGTCGCCCGAGAACCTGATTTACCATTTAGTTTTAACAATAACCGCAATTAGATACTTATGTCAAACTGGTTTGAATGTAAAGTGCGCTTCGACAAGATGCAGGAGAACGGCACCGTTAAGCGCGTTAATGAACCATATCTCGTTGATGCCCTGAGCTTTACCGAAGCTGAGGCGCGCATCATCGAGGAGCTCACCCCCTTCATCTCCGGCGAATTCTCCGTCTCTGCCGTGAAACGCACTAAAATCACCGAGATTTTCTGGGACGAGACCGGCGACCGCTGGTACATGGTGAAAGTCGCCTACCTCATCATCGACGAAAAAGGCAACGAGAAGAAGAGCTCCACCTTCATCCTCGTCCAGGCCTCCGACTTCCGTGGCGCCTTTGAGAATTTCGTCAAGAACATGGAGACAGGCATGGCCGACTATGAGATTCAGTCCATCACCGAGACGCCCCTCATGGACGTTTACCGCGTGAAGCTCGGCGACAAATAATCGCCCCTGACCGCGCCACGGCCGAGGTCGCCCCTACCGGCGACACCGGCCGGCGCATAACCGTTAACCCGACAGCACACATATATAATATAATGTCTATAGCTGAAAATTTGGCCGAAGTCCGCAGCACCATCCCCGAAGGCGTGGAGCTGGTTGCCGTGTCAAAATTTCATCCCGTCGAGGCGCTGCAGCAGGCCTATGCCGCCGGCCAGCGCGTCTTCGGCGAGAGCCGCGTCCAGGAGTTGCAGACCAAGTTCCCGGCCATGCCCGACGACGTGCGCTGGCACTTCATCGGACACCTGCAGACCAACAAGGTGAAGCCCCTCATCGGCCGCGTCAGCCTCATCGAAAGCGTTGACTCCGAGCGACTTCTGCGCTGCATCGACGAGCACTCGGCCCGCGCCGGCGTCGTAACCCGCGTGCTCATGCAGGTGCACGTGGCCCGCGAAGAGACTAAATTCGGCTTCCTCCCCGACGAGCTCGTCGACTTCTTCCGCAGCGGCGGCGTCGAGACCCTGCGCGCCACACACATCTGCGGCGTCATGGGCATGGCCTCGAACACCGACGACCTCGAGCGCGTGCGCGCCGATTTCCGCGCCATTGCCGACACCCGCCGCCGCATCCTTGACCTCTTCGCCCCCGGCGAGCTCCGCGGCTTCGACACCGTCTCCATGGGCATGAGCCACGACTACCGCATCGCCCTTGAAGAAGGCTCGACGATGGTGCGCATCGGCACCGCCATCTTCGGCGAACGAGAATAGCCCCGCCGCCACTAATCCCTTGAATATCAATACACATTAATAAACCACTAACCCTTCTTACCAATTCTTGCCATGGCAGAAAAGAAAAAAAACTATGCGCTTCCCATAGCCATTATGTTTGCCCTCTTCTTCATGATTGCCTTCGTAACCGGCTATCAGAACCCCCTGGGCGACACCATCAAAAAAATGACCGGTGACAATATAATAATGTCACAGCTCGGCACCCTCGCCAACTTCATCGCCTACGCCGTCATGGGCTATCCCGCCGGCCTGCTGCTCAAGAGCAAAGGCTACCGCGTCACCGCCCTCTGGGCCGTCACCGTCGGCTTCCTCGGCGTGCTCATCACCTACCTCTCCGGCTTCATCGCTGACAACTCCACCGCCGTCGTCATCTACATCATCGGCGCCTTCGTGGCCGGTTTCTCGATGTGCATGCTCAACACCGTGGTGAACCCCATGCTCAACTCGCTTGGCAAAGATCAGAAACAGGGCAACCAGCTCGTGCAGTTCGGCGGCTCATGCAACTCACTTGGCGCCACGCTCGCTCCTGTCATCGTCGGCGGCCTCATCGGCGGCTCAGCCTCCACCATCGCCTCCGCAAACCCCGTCTTCTACATGGCCATGGCCATCTTCGCCGCAGCCTTCCTCGTGCTCTATTTCACCAAACTGCCCGAGCCCAAGACCCTTGGCGAGAAGAACGCGCAGGTCAAGACCTCGAACGTCTTCAAGTTCTCCAACTTCACCTTCGGCGTGCTCGCCATCTTCACCTACGTAGGCGTTGAGGTCGGCATGGCCAACTTCACAACCCAGTATCTCTCCGAGAGCAGCATCGTCGCCGCCGACAGCGGCGCCTCAGCCATGGCCATCGCCGGCAGCGTCTGCGCCGTCTACTGGCTGATGATGCTCGTGGGCCGTCTCGTCGGCGGCGCCATCGGCGGCGTCGTCTCCTCGCGCACCATGCTCACAGCCACCTCAGCCGTGGCCATCATCCTCATCGCCCTCGGCATCTGCATGGGCGAGAGCCCCGTGCCCTTCTTCGGCTTCGACGCTCCCACCTTCTCATTCTTCACCTGCACCATCCCCGTCAACGCCCTCTTCTTCATCTGCGTAGGCCTCTGCACCTCCGTCATGTGGGGCGCCATCTTCAACCTCTCCGTACAGGGCCTGGGCAAGTACACCGACGTGGCCTCCGGCATCTTCATGGTGATGGTCTGCGGCGGCGGCATCTTCCCCTTCATCCAGGGCACCATCGCAGGCTCCGGCATCCTCAACAGCTTCTGGCTCCCCGCCGCCCTCTGCTTCTACATCCTCCTCTACGCCCTCTTCCTCTCCTACCCCTCTCGCAAGAGCCTCGGCGCCGAGCGCGTCTATGAAGACGGCGAAAAAGTGGAAGCCTGACCCCTCCGAACACCCGGCGTCCGGCCCGAATCACGGCCGAAGGCGTCGCCCGCGACATAACGCATCAATGTCCGCGCAGAGCCCCGAAAGGCCCGCGCGGACATTTTTTTTAAAGTTTTTTTAAAAAAAGATACACTATGTCAAAAAAAAATTGTAATTTAGCGGCAAATATTGTGGAATAATATGCCCGGCCGCCTCAAAAGCAGGGGTAACCGACTGTTAGCCAAAGTGTTGCGCAGACAAACCCCGTTTTCGGCCGGCACTCGTGATTCCTTACATACTTTTTCCGTATAACTCTCCTATAACTTTCATCCTTTCTTCCTGACCCTTAAAAATTACCCCACTGCCCCAACGCAGCAATTCCCCGCCGGAACGGCTGCCACGAAATCTAAATCCCGAAAATAAAAAACAAAAAATTAGTAACATAAACATTTTCTCTATGAAAAAAAGTACACTCCTTGCTCTTGCTTTTGTACTGGCAGGCGGCGCCACGGCTCTGGCCCAGGACGCAGCCCCTCAGGAAGTGACCTACGTTGAGGACCCCTCCCAGGGCTATCTCTTCAACCGTTTCAAAGACAACTGGTTCATCACCGCTGAAGGCGGCGCTAACATCTACTTCTCCCACGGCGACAAAGAGCGCAGCACATGGGATCGCTTCGGTCCTGCCGCAGGCGTCTATGTCGGCAAGTGGTTCAGCCCCATCATCGGTCTGCGTGCCGGTGTCAACTTCATGGTCACCAAAGGCCTGTCCGACATCCGCACCGTTGACACCCGTCCCGCTATGATCAACGGCAAATACAACCAGAAATTCAACGAGGTAGGTCCCGTCTTCGACGTACTCCTCAACCTCACCAACTGGTGGTGCGGCTATCACCCCGGCCGCAAGTATAACTGTGTATTCTATGCCGGTGGCGGTGGCTACTGGACATATGCCCGCCGCTACGAACAGGATGCCGCCGGCAACTGGAACAACGGCAAATGGCAGCGCAACGACGACCGCATCCTCACCTTCCGTGCCGGTGTCATCAACTCCTACAACATCAACGAGAAGGTTCAGCTTGCCCTCGACATCCGCTACAGCGGCCTTGACAACCATGTTGACGAAGCCGGCAATGCCTGGAACCGCACAAGCCACGACCTCGCCGCATTCCTGGGCGTAACCTACCTCTTCAACAAACGCGAGTGGAACGCTCCCGTCGTTCCCGTTTGCCCGCCCGCCGAGAACTGCGACGCCCTCCGCGCCCGCCTCGAGGCTGCCGAAGGCCGCATCGCCGACCTCGAAGACCAGCTCAAGAACGCTCAGAAGCCCGTTGTCAAGAAGGCTCCCCTCGCCACCATCTACTATCCCATCAACATCTTCAAACTCACCAAGAAAGATGTGCTCATCCTCAACGCCTGCGCTGAGGTCATGAAGGATAACCCCGACAACCACTACGTCATCACCGGCTGGGCCGACAACTACACCGGTAACGACCAGATCAACACCCGCCTGCGCCACAACCGCGTGAACGGTGTGAAGAAACAGCTCCTCAAGGACGGCGTTCCCGAGTCACAGCTGACCGCCACCATCAACGACGGCAACCTAGTTGACCTGGGCGAGAAGTATGTAGCCCTCGACCGCGCCGTGACCATCGAGCAGGCCCAGTAAGGCTCATCCCTTCGACATCCTCCCCCCGGTGCTGAGCGCCCACCCGCTCAGACACCCATCATAGATAATTAGTTAGGAAGGCGTCTCCCCGTGACGGGAAGGCGCCTTCTGCCGTACCTGCGGGCGCCGGCCGCGAGCCTGGTCCGACCTCTGACTGTCCCGGATTCCGAGGCTCCCCGACCTCCGTTATCACTCCCCGTTACGCCTCTCTTCGCAACGCCAATCAGCATCAGAGAAGCGTCAGAGGCGCAGATAAACGCTTTTTAACAGAAATGTGAAGAGGTTTTTAGCGGCGAGAAGAAAAGTTCACCCTGAATCGTTAAAAGTCAAGATTTAGCGCTTTCTGCTGATAATCAACTCGTTACATTAGGAGGTGAACAGAATATTAACAACTTTTACATAATTTAATGCGCGAAAAGTTGGCTCGTTCCAAATTTTTTTCTTACCTTTGAGCATCTGACAAGGAAAAGCCCATTCAGACGCATTTCTTTAAATCTAATTTAACATTTGGCCTCTGACCACAAGCCCTCCTGTCAGACACCATCCAAAAACGAACTAACAGACATGGAAAAAACCCTCGTTATCCTCAAACCCAGCACCATCCAGCGCGGCCTCGTCGGCCAAGTTCTCGACCGTTTCCAGCGCAAAGGCCTCAAAATCGCCGGCCTGAAGATGATGCAGCTTGACGAGAAAATCCTGCGCGAGCACTACGCCCACCTGGTCGACCGCCCCTTCTTCCCCACTCTCTTAGCCTCGATGATGGCTACCCCCGTGATCGTCATCTGCCTCGAAGGCAAAGACGCTGTCGAAGTTGTGCGCGCCATGACCGGCGTCACCAACTCTCGCAAAGCCGCCCCCGGCACCATCCGCGGCGACTTCGGCATGAGCGGCCAGGAGAACATCGTCCATGCCTCTGACAGCGTTGAAAACGGCATGATCGAAGTGAAACGCTTCTTTGCCGACAATGAAATATTTACCTACTCCCTCCTTGCTGAGCCCGCTACGTACGGGCCTGACGAGCTAAACTGAACGGGCACCCACGGCGCTCTTCACGCCGCCCCGGAGTCTTTGATGTTTCTATAAATGATTGCACCTATTGAAGATTCCACAAGTCCCGAACCGTTCCACCAACCTCTTCCCCAAACAACCAACAAACAACCCCACTTTTCACAGAAGACAAACCAATTAAAAAATTTATCCGCACGCCGTCATCCCAGTTCTGAGTATCTCCGATGATGAGCACGCCGGCGGCAGGCCGGACCGCGGACAGCAAGCAGATACCAATGAATCTCTCTCGTATTACAACATCAATCGCAGTAGCTCTCCTCGCATCATTCACCTCTTTTTCTCAGACCTACCGCCTTCCCGGCCAGCACACCAATCAGGCACAGGAACTCCTCGCTGACCAGGCCAAAATCAACCACTCCATCTCCGTAAAGCCCACAATTGACTACCTCAATTACTCCGAGGAGGAGGAGCCCGAATCTGACATCTATTCCATCGGTTGGAATTCAAATATGGTGAACTGCTACGCCAACGTAACCGTTCCCCAGACCAAAGTTATACGCGGCCTCGACAAATTCCACATGCCCTGCCGCGGTTACGTCACCAGCCCCTACGGCTTCCGCCCCCGCTTCGGTCGCATGCACCGCGGCGTCGACCTGAAAGCCTCCATCGGTGACACCATCTATTCAACCTTCGACGGACGCGTGCGCCTCACCAAATACGAGGCCAAAGGTTACGGTTACTACGTGGTTGTCCGCCACACCAACGACCTTGAGACCGTCTACGGCCACCTCACACGCTTCCTCGTGAAGCCCGGCGAATACGTAAAAGCCGGCACACCCATCGGCCTGGCCGGCAGCACCGGCCGCTCAACCGGCCCGCACCTCCACTTCGAGACACGCTTCATGGGCTATGCCATCAACCCCGCCGCTATCTTCGACTTCGCCAACCAGACCACCCACACCGACACCTACACCTTCGACAAGCGCACCTATCAGCAGCCGCGTAACTACTCGCCCGAAGCCAACGCTTCCTACGCACAGTCTTACAACAGCTCACGCGCCAAGGCCGCTTACTCAAACAAGCGTTCTTCCTCAAAGGCAAGCGCCAAGAAAAGCTACGAGTCGAAGAAGTCTGCAAACGCTTCGCAGAAAGAGGCCAAGTCAAAGAACACAACCATCCGCAAGGGTGACTCTCTCAGCAAAATCGCCGCACGCAACGGCATGAGCGTCAAGAAACTCTGCCAGATCAACGGCATCAAAGCCAGCCACAAGCTGCAACCCGGACAGTCACTCCGCGTTAAATAAGACAAACCAATCAACAGCGCGCTCATCTTTTTGGTGGGCGCGTTTGTTATGACATAAGGCGAGACAGCCACAGAGCCGGACCGCGCCCCGCGGCGCCCTCCGGCATCTTCACAAACCCCAAAAACAGACACATCATGGCAGCAAAAAAAGGAGACATAGTGAGATACCTCAACGCCGTCGGCGGCGGCCGCGTGCTTCGCATCGAAGGTCAGACAGCCATCGTCGACGACGACGGCTTCGAGACACCCGTGCCCGTGCGCGAGTGTGTGGTGGTGCGCACCGCCGAGCAGGACGTCGCCGCGCGTCCCAAACCCGCTGCCAACGCCCCCGTCGTCAGCGCCAAAGCCGCGTCTGCCGCTAAAAGCAGCGCCACGTCGGCTCCCGCACAGGCTCCCGCACCCGTCGTGGCTCCGAAAGCCGCAGACTCAGGCATCGGCGGCTATGAGGCTGATTCTGAGCCGGATGAAGAGGAGGAGACGCCCAACGGCAACGTCCTCAACGTCGTCCTCGGCTTCGAGGCCATAAACCCCAGGGAGATGTCGCACACCGACTACGAGGCCTCGCTCGTCAACGACTCGAACTATTACCTCTACTTCACTTTCCTCACTGCCGAGGCCGACACGCCCGAGCTGTGGACAACGCGCTATGCCGGCGTCGTCGAACCCAACATCCAGCTGCTCCTCGGCACATTCACGCCCGAAGACGTCAGCCGTTTCGACCGCATCGCCGTCCAGTACGTCGCATTCAAGCGTCGCAGCTCGTTCGAGCCAAAAGCCCCTGCGTCAGTGTCTTACAAGGTCGACACCACCAAGTTCTTCAAGCTCCACTGCTTCCGCGAGAACATGTACTTCGACGCACCTGTCCTGGCCTTCCAAATCGTGCGCGACGACAAGCCCTGCAACACACCCGAGCCGCAGATCGACACCGCCGAACTCGAGCGCGAGATGCGCCGCAAGAAAGCCGCCGACTCCCGCCGTCCCGTGCGACGCCGCGTCGAGCACCACGCCGACAACCCCAACGAGCCGCTGGTCGTCGACCTCCACATCTCCGAGCTCGTCGACAACACACGCGGCCTGAGCAACGCCGATATGCTCAATCTCCAGATCGACCGCTTCCGCGACGTCATGCGCAAAAACCTGCGCAATGTCGGCCGCCGCATCATTTTCATCCACGGCAAGGGCGAAGGCGTTCTGCGCCAGGCGCTTATGAAGGAGCTGTCCCACATGTTCAAGGGCCACGATGTCCAGGACGCCTCGTTCCGCGAATACGGCTACGGCGCCACCCAGGTCACCATCCGCAACGTACGCCGCTAACCCCCCGCACGTGCCATAATACACCGTCGCTCAACACACATAGCCTCTGCCATGATTGTATACTTCAGCGGAACCGGCAACACACGCCACTGCGCCATGCTTCTTAGCCGCCTTCTGGGCGATGTGCCCGTGGAGCTCACCCGCAACATGCTGGAGAATCCGGAAAAATGCGCCCTGCCGGCGCCGGATAAGGAACGCCGCATAATTTGGATGTTTCCCGTATACAGCTGGGGAATACCCGTGAAAGTGCTCCGTGCAATGCGGCACATACACATCCCCGACGTTCACTCTCTCACAAACTGGATGGTGTGCACCTGCGGCGACGACATCGGCCGCACAGCGCACCTGTGGCGACGTGCCATGCGCCGACGACACTTACGCACTGCCGCCGCTTTCTCCGTGCAAATGCCCAACACCTATGTGTTCATGAAAGGATTTGACGTGGACAGCCCGGAGCTGGAACACAAGAAGATTGCCGATGCCGAGGACCGTCTGCACAAAATTGCCGCGCTCATTGCCGCCGGCCGTCCCACGCCTGACTCCATCGTCCCCGGCCGCTGGGCGTGGGTGAAGACAGCCCTCATACGCCCCTATTTCAACGCTTTCTGCACCGGCACCGGCCCGTTTGCCGCCACCGATGCCTGCGTGGGCTGCGGCCTTTGCGCACGGAGGTGCCCCATGCAGAACATCACCATCACCGCCCAACATCGTCCCGCCTGGGGCAATGATTGCCTCCTCTGCACGCGCTGCTACCACATCTGCCCCGCCCACGCCGTAGCCTACGGACGCACCACGCGCGGCAAAGGCCAATTCACTAAATGGCTCACCCCCCGCAAGTGAATTGCGGAGGGCAAGATATAAGAAATACGGGGAAAGTGTAGGCGCAGCGTATTACTCGTCAATGCAGGCGCAGCGTATTACCCGTTGATATTGGAGACTGAGCCGGCCATGAGAATCGCTCCGGTTGAAATATGCCGGATAATATAGAAGAACGGACGGTTTACATTCATTGTAACGAACGGAACGCCGGAACCGCCCTCGCCATTGAGAATATCAAGCTGATTACCGGTAACGGCAGAAGCCTTGGCTCCCTTCTCATCAAGCTTCATCGCCGTCTTGTGGATGAGATCGAAGGGCGACACTCCGGGCACGCCGACCGGACTAAAATCAGCAGCATTATATGCAGTCACACCTATCCTACTGAGTATATCATTGTTCGTTTCAATGCTATATAACGTCTCAAAACGCGGCAAACTCAACTTAACATTGTAAATATTTACTGAGGCATTCAGTTTCTTGCGGAGGTCAGCGTTCACGGCCACTGATGCTACGGAAACGCCCTCATCGGGAAGATACACCTCTAACCGAGCAGTGCCGTTACGGAAGGGAAGCTGCACCAACGCCACGCCGTCCTTGGCGGCATACATAAATTGTTTGTTGGCCTGCATCATCGCTACATCCTTGACGCCTCTCGTGCCGTTGAACGGCTCACGTACAGTGTTCTTGACGTCGAACGTCTCCGGCCACACGCCGTTGAAATACACGGCATTAACCGTCATAAAAGGCATTAATCTGTAATTCTCCCAAGGCCGATCAAGTATTGAGCTGATCATGCCTTTGGTCTTGTCCTTCACCCAACGGTTTATGATCTCTTTGGTGAGCGGTGAGTCAAAATCGGCCTTGTCGACATCGGCACTGAACACCTCGCTCATCATGGCGCGGAAGGCCTCGGGTGCTTCGTACTTCTGCGACAGCCACATCTTGTTGGCGACAAAGAGCTTAGCACCGTCCTCATTAGCGGGAAGATAGTCCATCAGCTTCTTTGACAGCGAATTCAGCGTTGCCAGGTCCTTAGCTCCCATTGCTTGCAGCAGCTGAGCGCGCAACTCGCCATCGGCGGTATTTGCCATCATGCTCAAAAAGATAGAGTAGCTTGTCGGCGACACAGAGAAATCCTCAGCATGGCGCACATCCTGAACTGCTGCAATAAGTTTGTCGCCAAAGACATTTAGCTGTGTCACCTGCTGCTGTTCGGCCGCCGTCAGTGTCAGCGGCTTCACCTCGGCAGGCTCCTCGACAACGGGCTCCGTGGGAGTCTCCCGTTCTGCCACCACATCATCCGAGCACCCGGCAACAGCCAAGGTTGCGGCGGCACATGCCGTCCAAATAAAATTCTTATACCTCATAGTCAGTGAATTGATTGTTGTTTATAATTGATTGTTGTCTATAAATTAACTCATTTTCGTTTAATCACATATCCTTCAAGTTCGTCCTTAAAATTATATCTTGACTTGACGAACGACGGCTCAGTTGTTCCCTCATCGGATTCAAACACATTTTCAAGGAAAAAGCCATTACTATTTCCTCCCCATCCCCAATTGAAATGAACATAATGTCGCTCCTCTTTTTCAATGTCACGTGATTCATACTCTCCTGTTTTAGGATTATACGTATAATAGATATTAATTATTCGAGTTAAACAAAATGTCGCATCCGCGACCCAACAATGGCCCACATAGTCAAATTGTCCATTTGGATACGGTATAAACGCCTTTCCTCTTACCATAGCTACGTCATCTCCCAAAAATTCGTACAGTCTTCTTGGTGAGACTGATTCATATCCATACTCAGGTAATAACGCAACGACATGACTTACACCACTAAATGTGTTTGCACCCGTTGAGTTATTTTGCGGATCGTCAGGGGTACCATTGTATATAGCATTTACAAGTACGCCCATCTGCCTTACAAGCGCTCCAATCTGTATATGATATTCCATTGAAGAGCATCCATTAAGATGAAGTTGTATCTTAAGGTCAAACGGCTTATATGTTTCACTCGATTTCTTATGTTTGATAATTTCGGTCCAATTGGGATTCAATGTATCATAAGGACGGCCATCAAAAGTTAGAGGTAATGACAGTTCTGGTTTTATTGCTGTAAGAACTTGTGCCATTGCTACGGGCACGCAACCTGCAACAAGATTTGGCGCGAACATATTTTCAGGCCATCTCTGATTCCACTCAACCGGCACTTTTGGACGCCAACTTCCTGACGTCATATAAGTCGTATCCCTCTTTTCTGCCATAAGGAAATCCTCCGACGAAGATGAGATCGTCTTCTTTGGAACATTGGAAGAATATTTTTTGGCATATTCCATGAATATTTCAAAGCCTTTGTTTTTCCCGGCTATACTTTCCTGATAATTACCTTTGTCTATTATTGCTAAAATAGGCTCAACTGCCTTATTTGCAGACACAATCATAAAGCCTTCATTATCTGCAAAATCAACAGCATACATAAGTGTATCTGAGACTCCACGAGACTCAGTTCCTTGTATCACGGATATTGAATTACCGCCAACAGTTCTCCCCTCTGAACGGGAATCGTTCTCTCCTGTCGCATTACAATACTGGGCAGCTATAGCAAGTGCTTCTGCCGGTGTACGTATTTGAACTTCTTGGCTTTCACCTTCATCATTCAATGGAACAACCGGTTCTTCACGATTTGTGCAACCACACAGCAACAATACATTTGCTAAAGTTAAAATAAATATTTTCATGGATTTTTGTTTTATTAATTTAGGAAATCAAGGTTATAAAATATGCTAACATTCCAACATAAAAACTATAGCATTAAACTTCTTGCTAATAATTTAGATAAGAAAGACTATTAAATCTTTAACATCGCAAATATATGCATTATTTTTCAATTTAACAAAAAAATACAAATCAAATTCATCCAATCTGCGAATCGAATCCGTTAACATCGCAAAGATAAGACATTTTCTTCAATTTAACAAAAAAATACACTTTTCTGCTAAAAAACAACAATTACTCTTTACCGGCGCCACCTCACCCGCTATTTCTGCGAGAAAAACCCCTCCGGAAAGAACCACACAATAAAAAGCGTAGTCCCTGCGTTATTATAATTTAAGGAGAGTCATGCGTGGCTGATTAAGGCCATGATGCGCGGCTCCAACGTAAAGCCATCATTTGCAACAGGAAAATTTATTGATGAACAGACTGATATACATCATTGTAGGTATCATCACGCTTATTGCCTCAGCGGTGCCGGCCACCGTTCAGGCACGCGACTTCAATGACAAGCTGCTGAACCGCCCCTACGCCGACAACCGCCGCTGGCACCTGGGCTTCTCCGTGGGCACCTTTGTCCAGGACCTCAAGTTCGTGCACAACGGCATGGTCACCGAAGACGGCGAGAGCTGGTACATGGACCAGCCCTCCTATTCCCCCGGTTTCTGCGTTAACGGCCTCTTCGACCTGCGCCTCAACAGCTACTTCAACCTACGTCTCACCCCGGGAATGTACTTCGGCAACCGCGACGTGAAATTCGTGGACGTCAACAATCCCGAGAACACCGAGCGCCAGAACATCAAGAGCGCCTACGTCGTGGCCCCGCTCGACCTGAAATACAGCGCCATGCGCCTGCGCAACATCCGCCCGTACGTCACCACCGGCTTCATGGCCGCCTTCGACGTCAGCAAGAAACGCTCTGATTTCTTACAGCTCAAGAGCACCGATATGTACTGGACCATCGGCTTCGGCTGCGACCTCTACCTGCCCTACTTCAAGCTCATCCCCGAGCTGAAATTCTGCCTCGGCCTCACCGACGTGCTCCGCAAAGACCGCCCCGACCTGGTCGACGACCCCGGCAAGCTGAAGTACACCCAATCGCTGAAAAAGGCAACGTCGAAGATGTTTGTCCTCACCTTTTATTTCGAATAATCATGCGTCGCATTCTCCTGATACTCACCCTCTTGCTCACGCTAGTCTGTCTATCTGCCGCCGCGCAGACCGACGCCCAGTTCTCGCAGTACTACGAGGTTCCAACCTATTATAACCCGGCTGCCGTGGGCCGCACCGACTTCCTCAGCATCCACGGCGGCGGACGCATGCAGTGGGTGGGCGTGAAAAATGCGCCCAAGAGCTTCCTGCTCAGCGCCGACATGCCCTTCAAAGTCTTCGGCAAACGCATCGGCGCCGGCATCGTCATGGGCCAGGAGAGCATCGGCCTCTACAAAACCCTCACCCTCGACGCCCAGCTCGGCTACAAGTTCAAGAAATGGGGCGGAGAGTTCACCGCCGCCGTCCAGCTCGGCATGTACGACCAGTCGTTCAAGGGCACCGAAGTAGTCCTCCCCGATGACGACGACTACCACCAGGGCACCGACGACGGCATCCCCACCCAGGACCTCCACGGCACCGCCTTCGACATCGGCGCCGGCCTTTGGTACGAGCACCGCCACTGGTGGGCCGGCGTCTCGTGCACGCACATCACCTCCCCCACCGTATCGCTCAACTCCGGCGAAGGCGGCACCGGCGGAAGCTCCGACACTCAGAACATTTATTCCTTCAAGGCCGGACGTGTCGTTTATTTTATGGCTGGAGGCAATATTCCCCTGAAAAATACGTTATTTGAAGTGATGCCGTCCGTGCTTGTCAAGTCCGACTTCACCTTCACCACAGCAGAAGTCACCGCCCGCGCACGCTACCGCAAATTCCTGAGCTTCGGCCTGGGCTACCGCTACGATGACGCCGTCTCGGCAACCATCGCTGCCGAGTTCAAGAATTTCTACGTGGGCTACACCTACGACTACCCCACCTCCTCCATCGCCAAAGCCTCGAGCGGAAGCCATGAGATTATGGTGGGCTATCGCATGAAACTGAACCTCGGCGACAAAAACCGCAACCGCCACAAGAGCATCCGCCTCATGTGACCCCCCGGAAAGCATCACCACGGAATAATAAAGAACACAACACCAATCAACAAGATATGAAACGTAACAACATACTGCTCAGCTTTGTAGCCGGCGCCACCCTGGTGCTGGCCGTGTCATGCGCAACCGGCGGCTCCGGCTCGGCCGGCGGCGAGGTGACAGGCATAGGCGGCGGCTCATGGGCCGAGCCTACCCCCTACGGCATGGTCCTCGTTGACCGCGGCTCCATGAAAGTGGGTCCCGCCGAGGCTGACTCGCTCTGGAACCTCGAGGCCTCCGCACGCGGAATCAGCGTCGACGGTTTCTGGATGGACGAGACCGAAATCACCAACGGCAAATACAAACAGTTTGTCTTCTGGGTGCGCGACTCAATCATCCGCGAGCGTCTCGCCGACCCCGCATACGGCGGCAACGAAGACTTCAAAATCACCGAAGACCGCGAAGGCAACCCCGTCAAGCCCCACCTCAACTGGAACAAGGCAATTCCCTGGCGTAATCCCAACGAGGACGAGCTCCGCGCCATCGAGAGCGTCTACCGCACCAACCCCATCACCGGCGTGCGCGAGCTCGATGCCACCCAACTCAACTATGTCTACGAGATCTACAACCACACGGAGGCCGCCAAGCGCAAAAACCGCCTGGACCCCCGCACCCGCGAGTACAACACCGACCGCCCCGTGCCCACCGCCGTGCCCGTCATCTCTAAAGACACCGCCTACTTCAACGACGAGGGCGACATCGTCCGCGAGACCATCACCCGCGGCCTCACCGGCCCCTACGACTTCCTGAACACCTACATCGTCAACGTCTACCCCGACACCACCGCCTGGGTCAACGACTTCGAGAACTCCTACAACGAACCCTACGTGCGCATGTACTTCAGCCACGGCGGCTACTCTGACTATCCCGTCGTGGGCGTCAGCTGGGAGCAGGCCAACGCTTTCGCAAACTGGCGCACCGACTACCTGCGCCGCTCGCTGGGCCGCGAGGGCATCTACGTCGAGCCCTACCGCCTCCCCACCGAGGCCGAGTGGGAGTATGCCGCACGCGCCGGCGAGAGCGGCAACAAATATCCCTGGGAGGGCGACCTCACCATGAGCGACGACAAGGGCTGCTTCTACGCCAACTTCAAGCCCCAGGAGGGCAACTTCGTCAAGGACGGACACGTAATCACCTCGCGCGTCGGCACTTACGCCCCCAATGACTTCGGCCTCTACGACATGGCCGGCAACGTCAGCGAGTGGACCTCCACGGCCTACACCGAGAGCGTCGGCCGCCTCCAGAACGACCTCAACCCCCAGTACACCTACAACGCCGCCAAGGAAGACCCCTACAAGCTCAAACGCAAAATCGTGCGCGGCGGCTCCTGGAAAGACGTCGCCCACAACATCCGCTCCGACCTCCGTATGTGGGAATACCAGAACGAACAGCGCTCTTACATCGGTTTCCGCTGCGTGCGCTCGCAGATTGGCTTCGCCCGCGGAACCAAGAAAGCCAAAAGATAACCCCCTCCCCAACCAGCAACCATCACTCCGCTTACATAATCAACCACCTACGGAGAAACGCCCGACCCCTGAGGCGCACCCTCTCCTAACCATCACCCACCAACCATGAGCAAGAAAAGAAACAGAAAACGCTACCGCATCTCCTTTGGCCAGCGCTTTTTCAACTTCGCATATTCCATCGGCGCCGCTATCGTAATCTGGGGTGCACTCTTCAAAATCCTGCACCTCCCCGGCGGCAACACCCTGCTGTCCATCGGCATGGGCACCGAGGTGCTGATGTTCGTACTCACCGCCTTCGACCGTCCCCCTCGCGAATACAAGTGGGAGAAAGCCTTCCCCGACCTCGACAAGGATGACGACACCGAGAAAGCCGACGACGAGCTCATGGCCGACGCCACCGAGACCGAAGCCGCCGAAGACGCCGGCCTCGAAGCCGCCGACGTCGAAGAGGCTCCCGCAGGCCCCGCCGTCGCAGGCGGCATAGGCGGCGGAACAATCATCATTGGCGGAACCGGTGGCGCCACCTACGACCCCGCCGCAGCTTCTGCCGCCGCCGGCTCCCAGCCCGTCATCGTGGGCGCCACCTCAGCCGCCGGCCTCCGCGCCGACGCCTCCACCGAGGTCACCGCCGAGATGACATCACTGGCCGACGAGATGCGCCGACTCCACGAGAGCACAGCCGCCCTCAACGCCGTCAGCGACACCCTCCTCAAGTCGTACAAAGCCATCACCGACAACTCCGAGGACATCACCCGCACCTCCGCCGGCTACGTCGAGCAGCTTTCCGACCTCAACCGCAACATCCAGGGCCTCAACACCATATACGAGATTCAGCTCAAGAGCATCTCCTCCCAGCTCGACAGCATCGACCGTGTCAACCGCGGCATCAAGGACATCCGCGACATGTACGAGAAGAGCGCCGAGCAGAGCCAGCGCTACTGCCAGGAGACCGAGAAGATGGCCCGCTACATGCAGCAGCTCAACAAGGTCTACGAGAAGATGATCCACGCCATGACCGTCAACCCCATGATGGCCGCCGGCATGGGCGCCTCCGCTGCAAACACCAACGACGAAGACTGACCTCACACCCCAACGTCAGCCCTCTCTTACAGTTAAGCTTTAATATAATCACCAAGAAACCCAAGGTCAGAAGCATGAGAACCGCGGCCCCGGAACCCGCCCGCTTCCCGTCTCTCGCCCACACCAACCATGAGTGAAAACATAAACAGACTGTCGCCCCGTCAGAAGATGATAAACCTGATGTATATCGTCCTGACGGCCATGCTTGCCCTGAACGTCTCCAGCGACGTCCTGGACGGCTTCACGCAGGTGCATGAGGGCCTCAACCGCTCCAACGCCAACGTCAGCCGCCGAAACGCCGCCCTCTACGGCGAGCTCGAGGCCTTCGCCATGCAGAACCCCAAGAAAGGTCAGGCCTGGCTCAGCAAGGGCACGCAGATTCGCCGCGAGACAATGCGCATGTACCAGCTTGTCGACTCCTTCAAACTCGCCATCGTCCGCCAGGCCGACGGCCCCGACGGCGACCCCAACAACATCGTCAGCCGCGACGACCTCGAGGCCGCATCTGTCGTGATGCTCGCCCCCGGCTCGCGCCAGGGCGAGAAACTGCGCCTGAGCATGGACCGTTTCCGCGAGTTCATCACCGGCTTTGTCCCCGACACCAACAAAATCAAGAACATACAGCAGGCGCTGAGCACCGCCCCCATCCGCCGCGCCGGACAGCTCACGCCCTCCAAGTGGGAGGACGCCAAGTTTGACCACCAGCCCGTCGTGGCCGCCGTCACCCTCCTCTCCAAGCTCCAGAACGACATCCTCTATGCCGAGGGCGAAGCCCTGCAATACCTCATCTCGCAGCTCGACTCCGGCGACGTGCGCGTCAACCGCCTCAACGCCTTCGTCATC
The DNA here is from genome assembly GCA_004552485.1 of Bacteroidales bacterium. Lineage (GTDB taxonomy): Bacteria > Bacteroidota > Bacteroidia > Bacteroidales > Muribaculaceae > CAG-873. The sequence continues at coordinate 31,681 of SFOH01000018.1, forward strand.
CCCCAGAGCCGCATGATCATGCGCGGCGGACAGTATGAGGCCCGAATCGTCCTCGCCGCCATCGACACCACCGCGCGTCCCTCCGTATTCGTCGGCGGCCGACAGATACCCGACGGCCTCTACCGCGCCGGCGCCGGCTCCACCGGCAACTTCTCCTACTCCGGCTACATCTCCGTGCCTCATCCCGACGGCACCGTCTCCAAATACGACTTCCGCAGCGACTACACCGTCATCGAGCCCATGGCCACCGTCTCGGCCACGATGATGAACGTCCTCTACGCCGGCATCGACAACCCCATCAGCATCGGCGTCCCCGGCGTCCCCATGTCCGGCATCAGCGCCACCATGACCAACGGTACCCTCACACGTGACGGCGACCACTGGGTGGCACGTCCCGCCACAATCGGCCAGGAAGCCGTCATCAACGTCACCGCCGAAATCGACGGCCACTCCATGTCCGTGGCACAGACCTCGTTCCGCGTGCGCAAACTGCCCGATCCCGTCGCATTCATCACCGTCGGCGACAACCGCTACAAGGGCGGACGTCCCATCGGCAAACAGGCCCTCCTGAGCGCCGGTCACCTCGAAGCCGCCATCGACGACGGCCTCCTCGACACCAAGTTCCGCGTGGTCAGCTTCGAGACCGTCATCTTCGACTCGATGGGCAACGCCATGCC
>SFOH01000068.1 GCA_004552485.1 Bacteroidales bacterium
GCCGTCCGCAAGATGTAATCATAAGGGAACATAAACTCTGAAAACAGCATCGCTCCGCTTCCGTGCCACACGGGGGCGGGGCGATTCGTGTGTCGACCGTGGGCTTTCGGGCAGGCTTTAACAAGTTTTCGGGCAAATTTTTTGAATATGTCGCGGATTTTTCTGAACTTTGTAAAGATTTTGCGTAGAAGCGCCGTTTTGGCAGGCGGCAGAGGCGCCGGGCATGGTTGCCGGGCATGAGCCGCGTACGCAAGTCACTCAGTTTAAATATTTTACATCCAACAGGTATTACACAATATGAAGAATATCCGCAACTTCTGCATTATTGCGCACATCGACCATGGCAAGTCAACGCTGGCCGACCGTCTGCTGGAGTTCACCGACACGGTGGCCGGCAAGGACATGGAGGCGCAGGTGCTTGACGATATGGACCTGGAACGTGAGCGCGGCATCACCATAAAGAGCCACGCCATACAGATGGAGCATGAGATTGACGGCACCAACTATACCCTCAACCTCATTGACACTCCGGGACACGTGGACTTCAGCTATGAGGTGAGCCGCTCCATAGCCGCCTGCGAGGGCGCGCTACTGATTGTGGACGCCACGCAGGGCATACAGGCGCAGACGATTTCGAACCTGTACATGGCCATCGACAACGACCTGGAAATCATACCTGTCGTGAACAAGGACGAGGTGGAGGACCAGATTGTGGAGCTCTTGGGATGCAAGCACGAGGAGATTATCCGCGCGTCGGGCAAGACGGGCATGGGCGTCGAAGAGATTCTGCGCGCCATCGTGGAGCGCGTGCCGGCGCCGAAGGGCGACCCGAAGGCTCCGCTGCAGGCTCTCATCTTCGACTCGGTCTTCAACCCCTTCCGCGGCATCATCGCCTACTTCAAGATCGTGAACGGCACCATCTCGAAGAACGACTTCGTGAAGTTCGTGTCGACGGGCAAGGAGTACAATGCCGACGAGGTGGGCGTGCTGAAACTGGACATGAGCCCGCGCCAGTCGCTGTCGGCCGGCAATGTGGGCTACATCATCTCGGGCATCAAGACGAGCAAGGAGGTGCGCGTGGGCGACACCATCACCCATGTGCAGAACCCGTGCGACAAGGCCATCGACGGCTTCCAGGAAGTGAAACCCATGGTGTTCGCGGGCGTTTATCCCATCGAGACCGAGGACTTCGAGAACCTGCGGGCGTCGCTGGAGAAGCTGCAGCTGAACGATGCCTCGCTCACGTTTGTGCCCGAGTCGTCGGCGGCGCTGGGCTTCGGCTTCCGCTGCGGATTCCTGGGGCTGCTGCACATGGAGATTGTGCAGGAGCGACTGGGGCGCGAGTTCGACATGGACGTGATAACCACGGTGCCGAACGTGTCGTACCGCGTCTATGACAAGAAAGGCGAGATGACCGAGGTGCACAACCCGTCGGGACTGCCCGACCTCACGCTCATCGACCACATCGAAGAGCCGTATATCCGCGCCACCGTCATCACCACGGCCGAGTTCATAGGCCCGATCATGACGCTGTGCCTGGGCAAGCGCGGCGAGCTGGTCAAGCAGGAGTATATCTCGGGCAACCGCATGGAGATCACCTACGATATGCCCCTGGGCGAGATTGTCATCGACTTCTACGACAAGCTGAAGAGCATCTCGAAGGGCTATGCCTCGTTCGACTACCACCTCCACGACTTCCGCGAGTCGAAGCTGGTGAAGCTGGACATTCTGCTGAACGGCGAGAGCGTGGACGCGCTGTCGACGCTGACCCACGTGGACAATGCCGTGACCTTCGGCCGCCGCATGTGCGAGAAGCTGAAAGAGCTGATACCGCGCCAGCAGTTCGACATCGCCATCCAGGCCGCCATCGGCGCCAAGATCATCGCCCGCGAGACCATCAAGGCCGTGCGCAAGGATGTGACGGCGAAGTGCTACGGCGGCGACATCTCGCGTAAGCGCAAGCTCCTGGAGAAGCAGAAGAAGGGCAAGAAGCGCATGAAGCAGATTGGCTCCGTCGAGGTGCCTCAGAAGGCCTTCCTGGCCGTGCTCAAACTCGACTGAGCCGCGCCCTCCCTTCCGATTCCATAACCCGTCAGCAGCATTGAATGACAGATGATTAAGTTCCCGTACTGCAAGATTAATATCGGCCTGGAGATTCTCCGCAAGCGAGACGACGGCTACCACGACATCCGCACGGTGATGTACCCCGTGCCCTGGACCGACATACTGGAGATTGTCCCCGCCGCGGGCGCGACGGACACGCTGACCGTCACGGGCAACGCCGTTGACTGTCCGCCGGAGCAGAACCTGGTGATGAAGGCCGTGCGCGCGCTGCGCGAGGTGGCCGAGTTCCCGCCGTATGACATCTATCTTCACAAGATTATCCCCGACGGAGCAGGCCTCGGGGGCGGCTCGTCGGACGCCGCCATCGCCGTGGTGATGCTCAACGACATGAACGCGCTGGGGCTCAGCGACGAGGACATGGCCATGATTATGAGCCGCGTGGGCAGCGACTGCCCGTTCTTCATCTACGATATGCCGATGCTGTGCGAGGGGCGCGGCGAGATTATGACGCCCGTCGAGCTGGACCTGCGCGGCTGGCACCTGGTCATCGCCAAGCCGGAGAATGCGCATGTCTCTACGGCCCGCGCCTATGCCGGGGTGACGCCCTGTGTGCCGCAGGCGTCGCTTGCCGAGGCCGTGAATGCTCCGGTCGAGGAGTGGCGCACGACGGTGAAAAACGCCTTCGAGCCGAGCGTCTTCGCCGCCGCACCGGTCATCGCGCTGGTCAAGAGCCGTATGCAGCAGCTGGGTGCCGCGTACACCTCCATGAGCGGCAGCGGCGCCGCCGTCTACGGCCTGTTCCGCGAGCCCGTGCCCGAGGAGATTGTGCGCGCCGCTTTCGCCGGTTGCGCCACATTCTGCTGCCGCCTGTGAACGTTATCACGCTTTTTTTGTTATCTTTTTAAAGCATCGATGTTGCCGGGCCTCACTTTTGGCAATGTTTTTGCTGTGACAGACAATAACATTAAAACGAAATAAACACTTAGCTGATATGGCACATAAAGATACACAACTGAAAGACAAGAAACAGCAGGACGCCGCGCAGGACACGGAAGCCCGCGTCGAGGACGTCCTGGACGAGTATCCCGAAGCTGCTGACGACCGGGCCATTGAAGACCTTGCCGCCGAGGAGCTCAACGAGAATGACAAGCTCAAACAGGAGTTAGACGATACTAAAGCCGCCCTCGAGAAGGAGAAGAAAGAATACCTCTTCCTCATGGCAGACTTCGACAATTACCGCAAACGCGTGCTCAAAGAGAAGCAGGAGCTCATCAAGAACGGCGCCGAGAAGGCTCTGTCCGGGCTGCTTCCCGTGGTCGACGACTTCGAGCGCGGCCTCAAAGCCTCCGAGAACGTGGAGGACGCCAAGGCCGTCCGCGAGGGCATGGAGCTCATCTACCAGAAATTCGTCAAATACCTGGCAGACAACGGCGTGAAGGCCATGGACACCGCCCCCGGCGTCGACTTCGACACCGACCTCCACGACGCCATCACCACCATCCCCGCTCCCGCCCCCGAGCTCAAGGGCAAGATCGTGGACACCACGCAGAAGGGCTACATGCTCAACGACAAGGTGCTGCGTCACGCCAAAGTCGTGGTGGGCGAATGAGTCTGCGACCGACCCTCCCGTTTTTCACAGAGTAAGAGAAAACTGATATGGCAGAAAAAAGAGATTACTACGAGGTCCTTGGGGTGAGCAAGACAGCCACGGCTGACGAGATCAAGAAAGCTTACCGCAAGCTGGCCATCAAATACCACCCTGACAAGAACCCCGGCGACAAGGCCGCCGAGGAGAAGTTCAAGGAGGCTGCCGAGGCCTACGATGTCCTCGGCAATGAGGAGAAGCGTCAGAAATACGACCGTTACGGCCACTCGATGGGTCCGCAGGGCTTCGGCGGTGGCGGCGGAGGCGGCTTCTACGAAGGCGGCGGCATGAGCATGGACGACATCTTCGCTCAGTTCGGCGACATCTTCGGAGGACGCTTCGGCGGCGGTTTCGGAGGATTCGGCGGCGCTGCCGGCGCACGTCGCTCCCAGCCCCGTCAGCGCCGTGGCTCAGACCTGCGCATCCGCGTGAAGCTCACGCTCGACGAGATAGCCAAGGGCACGACCAAGACGCTCAAGATTCCCACCTTCGTCAAATGCGAGCACTGCAACGGCACGGGCGCCAAGGACGGCGTGGCCTTCGCCACCTGTCAGACCTGTCACGGCACAGGCCAGGTGACCCAGGTGCAGAACACTCCGTTCGGCGCCATGCAGTCGACGGCCGTCTGCCCCACCTGTGAGGGCACGGGCAAGGTCATCACCGAGCGCTGCACCTACTGCAACGGCCAGGGCGTCGAGCGCAAGGACGTGCAGGTTTCGTTCAACATCCCCGCCGGCGTCGCCGACGGCATGACGCTCACTCTCCGCGGCAAAGGCAATGCTCCCGCCCACGGAGGCGTCAACGGCGACCTGCTCGTGGTCATCGAAGAAATCAAGCACCCGGAGCTCATCCGCGACGGCAACGATGTCATCTACAACCTCATGCTCGACCTGCCCACCGCCACCCTCGGCGGCAGCGTGGAAGTGCCCACCATCGGCGGCCGTGCACGACTGAAGATTGCCCCGGGCACGCAGCCCGGCAAGGTGCTCCGTCTCCGCGGCAAGGGTCTGCCCGACATGGACCACAGCGGCGTCACCGGCGACGAGCTCATCAACGTCATGGTCTACATCCCCGAGACGCTCTCCGACGCCGAGAAGTCGGCCATCGAGAGCCTGCGTAACAGCCCCAACATTCAGCCCACCGAGGCCGAGAAACACCGGATCTTCTCCAAGCTCAAGCACATCTTCTCGGACTGAGACCCGGTTCGGGACCAGGCATAGGCCGCGCACTCGCCTTTTTATCCATTATTGTGGTAAAAAAGGCAAGTGTGCGGTTTGTTTTTGTGCGTGTGTGCGGTTTTTTGCGTACCTTTGCACCCATGAAACGTTTTGAGATACTCATGCCGCTGCTCGCTTTGGGTCTGATGTGTTCGGCCCGAAGTGCGGAGGCATACACGGTTCAGACCGACTCTCTGACTACGGACAGCGTCGCCGTGCAGCTCCCCGCCGACAGCGTGGAGGCGCCCAAGCATTTCTATGAGAAAGGCTTTATCGGCAAGGTCTACGACTACTTCCGCAACTCAAACCGTCCCGCTCCCGACAACAAGTTCGACATCAGCTTCATCGGCGGCCCTCACTATTCAAGCGAGGAGGGCTTCGGCATAGGCGTGGCCGGCTCGGGCTCGTACCGCGCCGGCGACTTCCACAACAAACGGACGCCGCGCTCCAATGTGACCCTCAAGCTCGACGTCACCACCGGTCAGATGTACAAGATCGGCGCCGAGGGCTACCACATCTTCGAGAACGACCCCTACCGCATCAACTACGACGTCTACTTCTATTCGTTCAAGGACAAGTGGTGGGGCATCGGCTACGACATGAACAACGACGACGCCAACGAGTGCATCTACAAACGCCTGCAGAGCCAGGCCACCGTCGACTTCGTCGTCAAGCTCCGCCGCGGCGTCTACCTGGGTCCCATCGCACAGTTCTCTTACGTCAACGCCCGCGACATGAACAAGCCCTGGCTGCTCGACGGCCTTCGCGACCGCATCTTCACATGGGGTGGGGGACTGACGTTCTACATCGACACACGCGACATCCCGACGGGCGCCACCCGCGGCGTCTACGTGCGCTTCGACGCCATCAGCAGCCCGAAGTGGATGGGCAACAAAGACCCGTTCCGGCTCCTTGAGGTGAATGCCGCCACCTACTGCGGCGTGTGGCGCGGCGGCGTCTTAGCCTTCAATGTCCACTCGCGGCTGACGTGGGGCGACACGCCCTGGTGCTTTCTCAGCACCTTCGGAGGCTCGCACACCATGCGCGGCTACTGGGAAGGGCGCTACCGCGACAAGATGGAGGCCGACGCCACCGTCGAGCTTCGCCAGAGAGTGTGGCGCCGCAACGGCTTTGTGGTGTGGGGCGGCCTGGGCAATGTGTTCCCGCGTTTCAGCAAGCTGCACCTGCGCCACACGCTCCCCAACTTTGGCGCGGGCTACCGCTGGGAGTTCAAGAAGGGCGTGAACGTGCGCCTCGACGTCGGCTTCGGCCGCAACGGCCACGGCATCAACTTCTCCCTCAACGAGGCCTTCTGAACCTCCGCCCCGCCTCCCCGCGGGCTTATGCTCTGCGGGCGTTCCCGGTCGCGGGAATTGGCGATATAACTTCTCTCGCGGTCTTTGATACCGGACAATAATATTTCATCACTCGGCCGTCTGCGGTGCGGCACGAAAAAAAAGGCTGCGCCACGGTTGGGTGACACAGCCTCGTGTGAGGTTTGAAGAGTGAGATTTATTCAGCGGCGGGAGCCTCCTCTGCGGGAGCTGCAGCGGCCTCAGCCTCTGCTTTTGCGGCTGCCTCGGCCTCAGCCTTGGCGGCGGCAAGCTCTGCCTTCTTCTTTGCTACTACCTCTGCCTTGGCAGCATTCTTGGCCTGCTCGTCGGCGAGACGCTGTTTGGCCTCTTCCTGCTGCTTGGTGGCCATGGAGACTTTCATCTTGTCAACTTTCTGCTGACGGTGGTTCTTCCATGCCTCGAAACGACGGTTTGCCTCGGCCTCGTCGAATGCGCCTTTCTTGACGCCACCGAGGAGGTGTTTCATCATCAGTACGCCCTCGTCGGAGAGGATTGCGCGTACGGTGTCAGTAGGTTCTGCGCCGTTGGATACCCAATACAAAGCCCGCTCGAAGTTAAGAGTGATTGTAGCAGGATTAGTGTTCGGATTATAGGAACCTATCCTTTCAATGTACTTACCATCACGTGGTGCCCTGCTATCGGCGATTACAATAGGATAGAACGCATAGTTCTTGCGACCATGGCGTTGCAATCTAATTTTTGTTGCCATAATTAATTGAAAAAATAATTATAAAAAAAATGGTTTTGTATGGTTTTACGGCCGCAAAGGTACGCATTTTCAGCGACATAGCCAAATTTTTCGGCTCTTTTTTGCGCGCCTTTTTCGGGGGCGGGCCGCCGATGCAATAAATTCTTAACTTTTAGGCAATATTCGTGTAACGTCGGTGGCCTAATTTTGCGGTAGAAACGTAAAAGCATCAAGCAATGCGCACAGTCAAGACATTAGACAAGCTAAGAGCCTTCGTATTATGGACTTACGTCGTGGCCGTCCTCACGGGTATCGCCTATGCCGCCCTCACCGGACAGGAGACCGCGGAGCCTGCCGAGGTCATCTACGCCAAGTCACACGCCCGATAGGCGGCGTCACGGCCTCTCGCGCTTGAAGAAAGCGTTGAAGAAAGCGTGAGCGCCCGCGCAAAAACACGGGCGTGAGATATGGTTATTTCGCGGATTTTGAGTACCTTTGCACAGCATTTGTCCGCTGATGCGGGCTTCTTCCTCGTTAATCCATTGACAACCATGTTTTTACAATACCTGAAGACATTGCTGCAGCTCATATTGGCGCCGCGAAAGGCGTGGGATGATGTGGCGGAGGACAACCCTTCGGCCACACTCATGGCCGAGCGCGGCCTCTATCCCCTGCTGGCCATTATGGCGGCCACGGCCTTCTGCCACGGCCTGTACAACCCCGACACGTTCACGGTGGCGTCGTCGCTGATGACGGCGCTGGCCCAGTTCCTGTCGCTGTTTCTGACGCAGCTCATCGCGCGCAGCGTCCTCGAGTCGGCGCTCCCGCCCCTGGAGGCCGACCGCATTGCCTACCTCCGCAACGAGCTCGTGCCCGTCTTCTGCACCGGTCTGCTCGCGCTCATCAACATCGTGGCAAACCTCTGCCCCATCGAGCTGGCAATCTTTTGGTTCCTGCCCGTGCTGCTCATCATTGTCTTCTGGCACACAACCGATTACCTATTCATCAAAACGGACAAGACCGGCGCGTTCATGGGGCTGCTCACCGTGCTCCTCGTCATCGTGCCCGTCCTCCTCAACTTTATCTTAAGCCTGGTGTTATGAGCAAAATGACCTTCAAGGAAGTAAACATCAAGAACCGCCGCGCCAACTTCGACTATGCCATCACCGACACGTTCACGGCGGGCATCGTGCTGACCGGCACGGAGATAAAGAGCATCCGCCTGGGCAAAGCCAGCCTCGTGGACACGTATTGCTACGTCCACAACGGCGAGGTGTGGGTCAAGAACATGTACATCGCCGAGTTCTTCTACGGCACCTACAACAACCACACGGAGCGCCGCGAGCGCAAGCTGCTGCTCAACCGCAAGGAGATACGCGAGCTCGACAAGGCGCAGAAAGAGCCGGGCGTCACCATCGTGCCCCTGCGCCTGTTCATCTCCCAACGCGGCTATGCCAAACTCGTCATCGGCATCGGCCGAGGCAAGAAAGAGTACGACAAGCGACAGACCATCCGCGAGCGCGAGGACAAGCGCACCATGGCGCGCCTCTTTCAGAAACGCTGACTTTCAGTCACTGCAGGCTCAGTGCCGCCGCCATCGACCTGCTGCCGTCGAAGGCCGTGCCCTGCCAGCGCCCGGCGCCGTCCGGCGAGAGCTGCATCGAGAAATTGCTGCCCTTGGACGTGAGAATCATCTCGTTGCCCGAGAAGCGCACGCTCATCTTGAGGCGCGCGTCGTAGTTCACGTTCACGAAGGCGCACGAGCTGACCTTGTAGTCCTTCCCCACGCTGAAAATCAGCTGAATAGGATAGCTCTCGCCCTTGTCGCTGACGAAGCTGCCGCTGTAACGCGTCGTGCCCACCGTGCTGTTTTGGCTGAAAAAGCGCTGAGCGTCATCCAGGGGCTGAACCTCGGGCGCAGGCGCGGGTTCTTCCGCCGCTGCCGCCGTCGCCGTATCCTCCGGCACGGGCACCGGCTCAGCCTTCTCGGCCGATGACGAGGGAGCCTCGCTGAGACCGCCGAAGGGGTCGTACACGCTCACATCCGACAAAGAGTCGCGCGCGGAGCCCTCGCTCAGCAGCGAGTCCTCGGCCACAGCCTGCGGCTCAGCGTCGCCGCCGCCCGAGTAATACCAAATGCCCACGCCGACAATGCAGCCGATGGCCAGCACGGCCATACCAACGGCCACATACACCAGCCAGTCGCGGCGACCGCCACGATTGCCATTCCTAATCGGCCCTTTCGGCTCGTCGGGCCACACCAGCGGCTCCTGTTCGGGCCGCTCCTTGTTCTCCTCGTTCATACTTATCTCAGTGTTTATCAGTCAGTTAAATCCTGTCGGCACCAACACCGACGTTCCTATGCCGCAAAATTAGCGAAAATTTCCGACATACCGAAACCCAAAACACCGAGCGCCTGCCTCAAACGCCCGGGGAGCCCAACCCGCCTACGGATTGCGTTACGCACATATACACAAACAATTGCGGGCTAAAAAGTGACGGAAAGCGCACGAAAGGCAGCGAGAAGCAAAGTTAAAGAGAGTTAAGAAATAGCGGCAGGCCTTGACAAATCCGATTTCTTGTTGTAACTTTGCGCTCAGATAACAAAAACGTTGTTATCAGTTAACCCTTTATCAATCTACAAACAAATCTATGGAAAATCATTCATCCATCCCCAACATGGCTCCAGGCTCATACGCCGCCATGAACGGTGCCACCGCCCCCGGTGTCGGCAACCAAGTCTCCAACCCCGTCCCGTCCCGCTTCGATTGTCTTGCCGAGACGGACATGAGCTATGTAGAAATAGCGGAAGTAAACGGAGTACAGTTGCGCACAGTTGAATATATTATTCGTAACTTTGCGTCAGAACTTCCCCTGTTATGCGAAAGAACAAGAAAGACGCCAGCGCAGAGGATTACGATGCCCTCCGGGCAGAAATCACACGTTTGAAGAAGGAATTGCGTCACGAGAAAATGCGTGCCGAAGCCCTTGACACGATGATAGACGTAGCCGAGGAAATGTTCAACATCCCTGTAAGAAAAAAAGCTGGCACCAAACAGTAAGACGCCTGCACGCACAGCGTTCGGAGGCTTATACAGTCTCCGAACTGTGCGGGCTGTTTGGTAAGAGCAAGCAGGCTTATTACAAGCATGATACAGACATTGATCTGCGACGGATTTCCCTGGAAGAGTTCGCGGTGCAGTTCATCCGGGAAGTCAAGGCTAAAGATCCCGGCATAGGCGGAATGAAGGTGTGGTCGATGTACTGCCGTACCTTTGGAGAACGAGACAGAATAGGGCGAGACCGATTCTGTGATATTTTCGACCGTTATGGCTTCAAGATCCGCCGCAGGCGCCGTGTGCGCACCACTGATTCACGGCATAACAATCCGACCTATCCTAATATCATCAAGGAAGTTATACCGGAGCGTTTCGGCGAGATTATAGTCGGAGATATCACATATATACCATTGGCAAGCGCCGACGGCGAACGCCGCTTCTGCTACATCAGTCTTCTGATGGACTCCTACAGCAAGATGATACTCGGAAGCAGCGTCGGCATGACCCTGGAAGCAAAATATCCGCTGGAAGCCTTATCGGAGGCTCTGGAAACTCTTGCCTCATACGATGTGGACTTGTCAAAGACCATACATCACAGCGACAGGGGCGTGCAGTATACATGTGCCGACTACGTCGCCAGACTGCTCGCAAACAGAATGATGATCAGCATGACCGAGAGCGGCAATCCCAAGGACAATGCCGAAGCCGAGCGAATCAACAACACGCTGAAGAACGAGCTTTTCAAGGACATGGTTTTCTCGGACATAACGCAAGTCAGGGAAGCGCTGCGACAAGCAGTGTTGTTCTACAACCATGAACGTCCCCATCTGAGCCTTGAAATGCGCACTCCAGTGGAAGCTGCCGCAGAGACAGGACGCTTTCGCAGACGGTGGAACAGCTTCCGGGAACGCGCAATAGACGCCAACAAATCTGAAATCGCTGCTGAAAAAGGACCGGTCAGGGCGACGGGTTAAAAAAAATTTTGTAACTTTGCCCCTATCCCTGGGCTGCGTTGCCTTCGGGCTACGCCCTCAGTCAACTCCGCCCAGGGATAGGACCCAGTTAGACAACCACTCTTAGACAAAGAGTCAACCATCCTAAGTTAAACCAACAAACCGAGTCAACCTTTTTCAGGAACGGACA
>SFOH01000069.1 GCA_004552485.1 Bacteroidales bacterium
TCTCCGCAACCGCCACCACCGCCGCCGATGACATCGCCGCCGACGCCGATGCCATCGCCGTCAGCGTGCATGGCCGCGTTATCACCGCCCGAAGCTCCCGCGACATCACCGCCATGGAGCTGTACAGCGTGACCGGTCTGAGCCTCATACGCGGCGAAGGTGCCGAGCTTGACGCCGGGACTCTTCCCGCCGGCGTCTACCTGCTGCGCGTCACCGCCGACGACGGCCATGCCCACCTGCGCAAACTCGTTCTCCGCTAAGGCCTCATTCCCTAACCGACGGCGCCCTCCACTCACTCCGGCAGAGGGCGCCGTCGTGTAATAGCGTTAATTTTCCTTAAAAACGGCCGCACTTTCCGCTTTTCTGTGTATATTTGTAAGCGCGGAACGTCCCTTTCGGCTACTACGCTCTCACTTTTCCTGACATCTAACGCCCCTCCCCTCAAACAGCGTATCATGAATCTAATTAAGCGCATCATCGCTCCCCTAATCCTCGCCATCGGCATCCTCGGCATGGGTCTCGCCATCAAAGCCGGCATCGACAACTTCGCCTTCAGCGACCGCGTAGTCAGCGTCCGCGGCCTCGCCGAGCGCACGGTCATGGCCGACCAGGTCACATGGCCCGTCTCCTATGCCATCACCGGCGACGACCTGCCCTCGCTCTACGACCTGTCAAAGGCCAACAACGAGACGGTTCTCGCCTTCCTCACCTCCAACGGCATCCCCCGCAAGGACATCAGCATCAATCCGCCCGATGTCTACGACCAGAGCGCCGACCAGTACAACAACAGCGGCAACGGTCCCACTTTCAAATTCAAGCTCACCTCGACCATCACGGTTCTCACAACCCATGTCGACAAGGTGCGCGCGCTGCTCAACCGTCAGGCCGAGCTCCTTGCAAAGGGTATCGCCTTCACCAACAACAACATAACGTACGACTACACGCGCCTCAACACCATCAAACCCGAGATGATTGCCGAAGCCACGAAAAATGCCCGCGAGGCCGCCGACCGTTTTGCCGCCGACTCCGACTCTAAGCTCGGCAAAATCAAGAGCGCCGAGCAAGGCTATTTCTCCATCGACGACGCCGACCCGACAACGCCCTACCTCAAGAACGTCCGCGTGGTCACCAACGTCACCTTCTATCTCGAAGACTAACCCGCAGGCTTTTATTAGACCAATTAGACCAATTAGACCAATTAGACCAATTAGACCAATTAGACCTCGCTAATCATCGACCGCCAATGACTCACCTGACTCTTCCGGACACCAAGCCGCGCAGGCTGCCCTTCTTCCTGGCCATGGAGGAGTGGGCGGCGCGACATCTGCCCGCCGAGGAGGACTATCTGTTCACATGGGTCGTCGGGCCAACGGTCATCTGCGGACGCCACCAGGACATCGCCGCCGAGGTTGACCTGGACTTCTGCCGCAAGGCGGACATCGACATCGTGCGACGTCGCAGCGGCGGCGGTGCTGTCTTCGCCAACGCCGACAACATCATGGTGAGCCTGGTGACGGCCGACACTGACGTGGAGCGTGCCTTCGCGCGTTTCACCCGCACCATCGCAACGCAGTTGCGCCACCTGGGCATCGACGCCGAAGTTTCCGGCCGCAACGACATCACTGTGGGCGGCAGCAAGATTTCGGGCAGCGCCTTCCTGCATCTGCCGGGGCGCAGCGTGGTGCACTGCACGATGCTCTTCGACACTGACGCCGAGACGATGCGCCGCGCTCTGACGCCGGCGCGCGCCAAGCTGCTGAGCAAGGGCGTGACCAGTGTGGAGAGTCGCATCGTGACGGCTCGCGAGCTCATGCCGTCGCTGACGCGTGACGCGCTGCGAGAGGGTCTGCTGAGCGGGCTCACGACTGGCGAGCGCCGCCTCACGGAGGCCGAAGTGGCTGAGATAGAGGCGATGGCGCGTGAGTATGACCGCGAGGATTGGCTGTGGCGCCATGGCCGCGACCACGGCGCGCAGGCTTCCCGCACAATGCGCATCGAGAGCGCCGGCACGATGACGGTCCGGGTGGCCGTGGACGCGGCCGGACGCATCGCCGACGTGAAGCTCTCGGGCGACTTCTTCGAGCGCGACGCCGACGCTCTGGCACAGCTGCTGAGCGGCTTGCGCGGCGTGGCACCGACGGCCGAGGCTCTGTGCGAGGCTCTGCGCACGACGGACGTCAGCCGCATCATCAGCGGTCTTTCAACCGAACAATTCATAAATCTAATCACCAATAACTGATAAACGAAACGCAATGGATAACAAGACAACATGCCTGCACAGCGACCACGTGGCACAGGGCGCCAAGATGAGCCCGTTTGCCGGTTTTGACATGCCCATCGAGTATGCCGGAATCGTCGAGGAGCACAACGCGGTGCGCAACAGGGCCGGCGTCTTCGACGTGAGCCACATGGGCGAGGTGCTCATCACCGGCCCGCAGGCTCAGGAGTTTGTGAACCATATCTTCACCAACGATGTCCGCCCCCTCGCCGACGGCGCCATCCTCTACGGCATGATGCTCTACGAGAACGGCGGCACGGTCGACGACCTGCTGGTTTACCGCCGCAGCGAGCAGGAGTATTTCCTGGTCATCAATGCGGGCAACATCGACAAGGACGTGGCATGGATTCGCCAACAGGCTGAAGGCTACGACGTTAAGGTCGACCACCTGAGCGACGAGTACGGCGAACTAGCCGTGCAGGGTCCGGATGCCGAACGCGTGCTGCGCGAGGTGTTAGGCATCGACGCATCCGGGCTGGGCTTCTACACGTTCATGGACACGAAACTCGACGGCCACGACATTATTGTCTCGCGCACGGGCTACACAGGCGAGGACGGTTTCGAGATTTACGCTCCCGAGGAGCTGACGGTTGCGCTGTGGCGCAAGCTTATGGCTGCCGGCGTTGCGCCCTGCGGCCTGGGCTGCCGCGACACCCTGCGTTTTGAGGCCGGTCTGCCGCTATATGGCGACGAACTGACCGCCGAGATTACGCCCGTGGAGGCCGCCCTCTCGATGTTCTGCAAGCTCGACAAGCCCGAGTTCATCGGCATGGACGTGGTTGCGCGTCAGAAGGCCGAGGGCGTCACCCGCAAGAGCGTTGGCCTGGAAATCGACGGCCCGGCTATTGCTCGCCACGGCTACGAGGTGCTCGATATGGACGGCAACGTCGTAGGCACCGTGACCACGGGCTACCGCTCGATCACGCTGGGCAAGAGCCTGGCCATGGCGATGGTCAACACGCCGTTCAACAAACTGGGCACACCCCTGCAGGTGCGCGTGCGCCGCAAGGTCTTCCCCGCAACGGTTGTCAAAAAACGCTTCTACACACCCAAATACAAGAAATAATTTCCCCGAATTTTCAATTTTCAACTTTCAATTATAAACTCCCATGATTAAATACCTTCCCACACACGAATATGCCCGCATCGAGGGCAACGAAGCTTACATCGGCATCTCTCCCTACGCAGCTCATCAGCTCGGCAACGTGGTTTACGTTGACATGCCCGAGGTCGATGACACGCTCGTGAAAGACGAGGAGTTCGGCGCCATCGAGTCAGTGAAGGCCGCCTCCGACCTTTTCGCTCCCCTGTCCGGCACGGTTACGGAGGTGAACGAGGCGCTGGTCGACAATCCCCGTCTGGTCAGCGACGACCCGATGAAAAACTGGATCATCAAGATTGAGATCTCCGACCCCAAAGAGGTTGAGCAGCTCCTCGACCAGGAGGCCTACGACGCCATCTGCGACGCCGAGCACAAGGAGTGATCCTGAGTTTTCCCATTTCCCATTACAAATCGAAAATTACCATGAGCAGACACAGATACCTGCCCCACACGGACGCTGACGTGGCGGCCATGCTGGAGCGCTGCGGCGCGGACACGGTGGACCGCCTCTTTGAGGACATCCCGGAGGCGCTGCGCATGAAGAAGCCCTACGAGCTGCCCGGCGAGCTGTCCGAGCCCGAGGTGCGCCGTTTCTTCCGCACGCTGGACATGCGCGACGAAGTGCTCACGTGCTTCGCCGGCGGCGGATTCTACGACCGCTATGCCCCGTCGGTCATCGCTTCGCTGATGGCGCGCTCCGAGTTCCTGACGGCCTACACGCCCTATCAGCCCGAGATTTCGCAGGGCACGCTGCAGTATATCTTTGAGTATCAGTCGATGATGTGCGCGCTGACAGGCCTGGACGTGAGCAACGCCAGCCTCTATGACGGCGCGACGGCCACGGCCGAGGCCATGATGATGTGCGTGGCCGCGGCCCGCAAGCGCAACCGCGTGCTCATCTCGGCAACCATCGCCCCGTATGTGCTGGACGTGGCACGCACTTATGCCCGTTACCACAAGGTGCAGCTCGATGTCATACCCGAGAAGGACGGCGTCACCGACCGCGCAGCCATGCAGCAGATGCTGAGCGCCGGCGACGTGGCCGGAGTCATCCTCCCCTCGCCCAACTACTGGGGCATCCTCGAGGACCTGACCGGCTTCGCCGACGACATCCACGCGGCGCGCGCGCTGATGGTCATCAACGGCCATGCGTTGGCCCTGGGCGTGGTGAAGTCGCCCGCCGAATGGGGCGCCGACATCGCCGTGGGCGACGCTCAGTCGCTGGGCATGCCCCTCAACTTCGGCGGCCCGTATCTGGGCTATATGTGCGTCACGAAGGCGCTCATGCGCAAGATGCCCGGCCGCATCGTGGGCGCCACGATCGACCGCAAGGGCCAGCGCGTGTTCGTGCTCACCCTTCAGGCCCGCGAACAGCACATCCGCCGCGAAAAGGCCACGTCGAACATCTGCTCGAACCAGGGCATCATGACGCTTTATGCCGCCATGTACTGCTCGGTCATGGGCGCCGAGGGCATCCGCCGCGTCAACGAACTCAGCTATGGCGGCGCGCACTATCTGGCGCGTCTGCTGACTGAGATTCCGGGCGTGGAGCTTGTATACCCCGACAAGCCCTTCCTCAATGAATTCCTGGTGAAATTCCCCTCGCCCGAAGCCGCCGACGCCGCATACTACGACGCGGTCGACTACGGCTATCTGCCCGGCATTCGCGTCGGCGACGACAAACTGCTCATCGCCGTCACCGAGATGCGCGGCACCGAGGAGATGGACGAACTTGCACAGATTTTTGCCGAGGCCGTAAACCCCGGTTCAACAAAGGGAAAGGAGGACAGCAATGAATAAGGAATTATATGGCAAACTGATTTTCGAGTGCTCCGTTCCCGGCCGCCGGGGCTTCTCGCTGCCCGTGAACACTTATGCCGACAAGCTCGCGGACCTGCCCGCCGAGCTGCTGCGCAAGGACGCGCCCGCGCTGCCGGAGGTGGACGAGCCGTCGCTCGTGCGCCACTACAACAATCTGAGCACCAACAACTTCGGCGTCGACACCGGCTTCTATCCCCTGGGCTCGTGCACGATGAAGTACAACCCGAAACTCAACGAGGAGATTGCCGCGTCGCCGGTGGTTGCAGGTCTGCATCCGGCTCAGCCCGACGACACGGTGCAGGGCGCGCTGGAGGCATACTTCACGCTCCAGTCGTTCCTCTCAGAGATAGGCGGCATGAGCGAGTTCACCCTCAACCCCTATGCCGGCGCACACGGCGAGCTGACCGGCCTCATGGTCATTCACGCCTACCATGACCACAACGGCAGCGTGGAGCGCGACACAGTGCTCGTGCCCGACAGCGCCCATGGCACCAACCCGGCCTCGGCGAACGTCGCCGGATACAAAATCGTGGAGGTCAAGTCGCTGGAAGACGGAACGGTCGATGTCGACGACCTCCGCTCAAAGCTCAACGACCACGTGGCCGCAATGATGATGACTAATCCCAACACCCTGGGAATCTTCGAGAAACGCATCCCGGAGATTGCGAAGATGGTGCACGAGGCCGGCGCGCTGATGTACTATGACGGCGCCAACCTCAACCCCATGCTGGGCATCGCACGTCCCGGAGACATGGGCTTCGACGTGATGCATATCAACTTGCACAAGACCTTCTCGACGCCTCACGGCGGCGGCGGCCCCGGTGCCGGTCCCGTCGGCGTGCGTAAGGGTCTGGAGATGTTCCTGCCCAATCCCCGCGTCGTCTACGACGCCGACGATGACTTCTACTCGGTTGTCACCGACAGCCCCGAAGCCCTCGGGCGCATCTCGTCCTGGCTCGGAAACTACACGGTCGAACTGCGCGCGCTGGCATACATCCTCAGCCTCGGCGCCGACAATCTGGCGCAGGTGGGCCCACTCGCAACGCTCAACGCCAACTACGTAAAAGACTCGCTCAAAGACGTTTACAAGCTCCCTATCGACGGCCGCTGCAAGCACGAGTTCGTCTTCGACGGCCTGGCCGACAAGTCTACCGCCGTCACCACCCTCCACGTGGCCAAGCGTCTGCTCGACTTCGGATTCCATGCCCCGACAATCTACTTCCCCCTGCTCTTCCACGAGTCGCTCATGATCGAGCCCACGGAGACAGAGAGCCGCGAGACCCTCGACAGCTTCATCGCCGTCATGCGCCGCATCGCCGGCGAAGCCGCCACCGACCCCGAAATGCTCAAAACGGCTCCGCACAACACGCCCGTCTCGGGCTGCGACGACACCGAAGCCGCCCTCCATCCCCGCGTGAAATTCTCCGACCTCAGCTAAAGCCCATACCTCAAATTTTCGACTTATGACAACAGCAGACCTTATTGTAATCGGCGCCGGACCAGGCGGTTACGACGTAGCCGCCGCCCGTGCCCGCGCCGGCGAGAGAGTGATACTCATCGACTATGCCTTCCCCGGCGGCACCTGCCTCAACCGCGGCTGCATACCCACAAAATGCCTGGCGGCATCCTCCGAAGCCGCCATACAGGCACGCAACGCCGCCGCACTCGGCGTCTCCGTCGGCGAAGTCATGATTGACTATACCGCCGTCGTCCACCGCATGGAAAGCGTGGTCGAAGGCCTCCGCGACGGCGTGCGCGCGCTCATTGCACCATGCACATTCGTATACGGACAGGCACGCATACTCCCCGACGGCACCGTCGGCGTCGGCGACCAAGTGTTCACAGCCCCCAAAGTGCTCATCGCCACAGGCTCGGCGCCCGCCGCGCTCAACATCCCCGGCGCCGACCTCACCATCAACTCCGACGGCGTCCTCCAGCTCGAAGAGCTGCCCCGCTCGATGGCCATCATCGGCGCCGGCGTCATCGGCATGGAGTTCGCATCAATCATGAACGGATTTGGCGTGGAAGTGACTGTCATCGAATATCTTAAAGAAGTGCTCCCGCCCTTCGACAAAGAGATTTCCAAGCGCCTGCGCACCATGCTCACCCGCCGCGGCGTCAAATTCGTCCTCGACGCCGCCGTCACCGCCGTCACCGCCGACAACGAGGGCGTGCGCACCGTCAGCTACGACGGCAAGAAAGGCCCCGAAACCCTTCAGGCCGACACAGTAGTCATGGCCGTAGGCCGCCGACCTGTCGTGCCCGAAGGCCTCGCCGAAGCCGGAATCGAAACAGACCGACGCGGATACATCGTCACCGACGCGCGCATGCGCACCACCCGCCCCGGCTTCTACGCCGTCGGCGACTGCAACGGACGCCTCCAGCTGGCACATGCCGCCACGGCGCAGGCCCGCGTGGCCCTCGGCGAAGACGTCAACCTCGACGCCATCCCCGCCGCCGTCTTCACATGTCCCGAAGCCGCCATGGTCGGACTCACCACCGAGCAGGCACAGGCACAGGGCGTTAACTTCCGCACCGCCAAGGCCCTCTACTCCGCCAACGGCAAAGCGCAGGCCTCCGGCCAGGCCGACGGCCTCGTCAAAGTGCTCTACGCCCCCGACACCCGCCGCCTCTTAGGCTGCCACATAGTCGGCGCCCACGCCTCCGACCTCATCGCCGAAGCCGCCCTCGCCGTCTCCCTCGGCCTCAGCCTCGACGCCCTCACCACCATCACCGTCCACTCCCACCCCTCCCTCTCCGAACTCATCGCCTCGTTCCGCTGACAACCATCCCCGACACCCCCAAGGCCGCGTCCCCACACCCCGGGAACGCGGCCTACGCCTCACCGAACTTGCCACTCAATCCCGTTAGAAACACCCTATTCATGAGAATATTAGTCACCGGCGCCGCCGGATTCATTGGCGCCAACCTCGTACTGCGCCTCCTGGGCGACCTCCCCGACGTCAGCATCCTCGGCATCGACAACCTCAACGACTATTACGACGTCACCATCAAGGAGTTCCGCCTCGCCCAAATCAGCGAGGCCGCCGCTGCGCATCCCGAGGCATCGTGGCGGTTCGTGAAAGGGAGCATCGCCGACAAAGCGCTCATCGACAAGCTTTTCAGCGAGTTTCGACCCGAGATTGTAGTGAATATGGCCGCGCAAGCCGGCGTACGCCACTCCATCACCAACCCCGACGCCTACGTCGAAAGCAACCTCATCGGCTTCTACAACATCCTCGAAGCCTGCCGCCACTCCTATGACGGCGGCGCTCCCGGCGTCCGCCACTTCGTCTACGCCTCCAGCTCCTCCGTCTACGGCGTCAACGCCAAAGTGCCCTACTCCACCGACGACAAAGTCGACAACCCCGTCAGCCTCTACGCCGCCACCAAAAAGAGCGACGAGCTCCTCGCCCACGCCTACGCCAAACTCTACAGCATCCCCTCCACCGGCCTGCGGTTCTTCACCGTCTACGGCCCCGCCGGACGACCCGACATGGCATACTTCGGATTCACAGACAAACTCCTCCGCGGCGAAAAAATCAAAATCTTTAACTACGGCAACTGCAAACGCGACTTCACATACATCGACGACATCGTCGAAGGCATCACCCGCGTCATCAAGCAACCGCCCCTGCGCGCCACCGGCGAAGACGGCCTCCCCGTCCCGCCCTACCGACTCTACAACATCGGCAACAGCCACCCCGAGAACCTCCTCGACTTCGTCCGGATCCTCCAGGAAGAACTCGTGGCCGCAGGCGTCCTCCCCGCTGACTACGACTTCGAGGCCCACAAAGAACTCGTCCCGATGCAGCCCGGCGACGTCCCCGTCACCTACGCCGACACCGTGCCCCTCGAGCGCGACTTCGGCTTCCGCCCCTCCACCCCCCTCCGCGACGGCCTCCGCGCCTTCGCCCGCTGGTACCGCCACTTCTACCAAAAATAACCCCCGTCCGACAAAGACTGCTGATTCCAAGGCGGCCGAGCTTGTTTTTGTTCACCGAACTCAATCCCCGCGCCATCGCATGCACGCATATATGTTCTGCGACTGGGAACGCCGGCGTCAGCGGGCGATTAGGGTAGCCAGGGCGTGCAGGCTGCGCAGGGCGCTGCCAAACCCCTGGTATGAAACCATCCCCCACAGAGCAGCTCCGCGTAGCGGAGCGTGAAAAATCAGAATCGGTGTAAAAGATTTCTAAGCGATTGTATTGCTAATTTAATATAAAATTACTAACTGTATGTCAGAAGATTACACCAAAAGGCAAGACAAACATAAAAACACCCTTAACCAAGATAATGAGTCACATCGGGAGCCACCAAAACGCCGACGAAAACGCGGCATGGCACGTGCTGTATCTCAACGGCGGCACACATGCCTCCGTGGCCGCACGCGCCCGACGCCTCGTCGACACCTACAACGCCAACGCCACGGCCGACGCATCCAAGGCCCCCGACGCCGCCGTTGCCGACCCCGGTCCCGTCGAACTCTTCGCCCCCGTCATCGCCGCATACACCCACAACGACGGCCGCGTCACCCGCCGCGAACGCGCACTCACCTACCAGTACATCTTCGTGCGCGCCACCACCGCACAAATCCGCGCCCTCTGCGCCATACACCGCGCCCTCGTGCCCGTCATGAACCCTGACAACACGCACACCTATGCCGTCGTCGCCGACACCGCCATGGACGCCTTCCGACGCATAGCAGCCGCCATGCGCAACTCCCTGCCCCTCTACGACATACGCGATCTCGCCCTCGAAGAAGGCGACCTCGT